>NZ_MULM01000017.1:0-2632 GCF_002029345.1 Pseudomonas sp. VI4.1 | reverse complement strand
TCGGCGTCGACCGTAAAATTTGCGTACGACACGATCAAATGTGGGAGCGGGCTTGCTCGCGAAGGCAATCTAATGGGCGGCTCAGGACCTAAGGCAGTTCAATCCGCTCGCTTTCCCCCGGCACCGTCGGCCAATCCCCAGCCGCCCAGCGGCGCCGCGCTTCGTCGATAGCCGCCGGATCGCTCGCCACAAAATTCCAGTTGATCCGCCGCGGCCCATCCAGCGGAGCGCCGCCGAACAGCACGGCGTGGCAGTCGCTCTCGGCGAACAGCGTCATCGCTTCCCCGGCAGGCAACACCGCCAGCGTATGGGGTTCCAACAGCTCGCCATCCAGCTGCGCTTCGCCCTGCAACACATACAGTGCCCGCTCTTCATGCTCGGTCGGTATGAGTAGCGTGGTGGCCGTTTGCAGGTTCAATTCGGCATACAGCGTAGGAGAAAGCACCGGCACCGGCGATTCCAGGCAAAAGCCTGACCCGGCAATCATGCGGATCTTCACGCCAAGGTTATCGCTGACCGGCAGTGTGGCCGCCGGATGGTGGCTGTAGTGCCCCGGGCCCTGTTCACGTTCCTTGGGCGACGCCAGCCAGATCTGCAGCCCATGCATCCTGAACCCGCTGTCCTTCAGGGCCTGCGGCGTGCGCTCGACATGGGCGATCGCGCTGCCCGCCGTCATCCAGCTGACATCCCCGGCCTCGACCACCTGATCGGAGCCCAGGCTGTCCTTGTGCTGGATTTGCCCTTCGAACAGGTAGGTGAGGGTGGACAGGCCGATATGCGGATGCTGCCGGATGTTCATGCCATGGCCTGCGGGGTACAGGGTTTCCAGCATGTGGTCGAAAAACACAAAGGGCCCGACGCTGCGGCATTTGGCTGACGGCAAAGGGCGAAGAATCGGTTGGCCTTCGACGTCTTCGGCGCGAGGGCGGATCACGAGCGGAGTGTTCATGGTGCATTCCAGGCTGAGCGGGTGACGCATGGAGCATAACCCGCTTGCGCAGCCCTTGCCGCTATTGGCTGAAAGCCCCTTCGGACAGATGGGTTTCGATACTGACTTCAGTGCTGGTCATCAGCTTGTGCACCGGGCAGCGGTCGGCTACGCGATGCAGTTCGTCGCGCTGGGCGTCGGTGAGCACACCCTTGAGGGTCAGTTTGACGTGCAGGGCATATTTGCCTTTCTGCTCTTCGCTGTTATCGCGCTTGACCTCGACCGTGACCCCGGTCAGCGGAATGTCCTTCTTCCTGGCGTACATCTTCAGGGTCAGGGCCTTGCAGGCGCCGAGGGCGGCGTCGAAGTAGTCGTGGGGCTCGGGCGCAGTGCCTTCGCCGCCGATCTCTTTGGGCACATCGGCAAACAACTCGTGCTCATCGATCTGGACGCTGTGGCGAAAACCTTCGGCGGAAACGGTATTGACGGTAACAGTCATTGGAAACCTCGCAGGTCAGGAAAAGTTATTCAGTCAAAAAAGACCTTGAAGGTATAGAGCATTCCTTCAGGTTCGCGTTCCACTTTCTTACCTAGATGAACCCTGGACCTTGCGCTGGGGTCTACGCTGTTCCTACATGCTGGAGATCGCCCGTGCCTCTGTCCCGCTACAGCATTGCCTGCCTGTTGGTCTTTGCCTGCCACGTTGCCAGCGCCCGCGAATATGCCTACAGCGATGCGCACCTGCATTACGTGGACTTTTTTCAGGAAACGGCCGGGATGCCGAAATTGCTCAAGGCCATGGCCGACAACCGCATCGAGCATGTGATGATTTCCGGCATTCCGGTGGCCAAGAAATGGCACGAAGACGAACCCAAGCGGCCACGTTATTACGCCGGTGATGACGCCGATGCCTACTGGTACAGCGCCACCGATGTCATAGTCGCGGCGGCTGTGAACAGCTTGCCTCCCGAGCAGCGTCAGTCCTTTCACCCGTTCCTGTCAGGGTTCAACCCCAACGACAAGAACGCCGTGGCGCATATCCAGCGCATGCTCGATCTCAATCCCGGTCTGTGGCAGGGCATAGGCGAAGTCTTTACCCGCCATGACGACCTGACTGCGCTGACGTCCGGCGACACACCGCGGGCGAATAACGAAGCGATGACGCGGATCTATCACCTCGCCGCCGAAAACGACTTGCCGGTCATGCTGCATTCCAACATCACCTCCAAGCGTGAGAAAAATCCGCTGTACCTGGCGGAAGTCGAAGAGCCGTTGCGCAATCATCCACACACCCGGTTCATCTGGGCCCATGCCGGAACCAGCGCCGAGATTCATCGTCATCAGACTGAGTTGGATTTTCTGCTGCCGACCTTGACCCGCATGCTTGAGGCTTACCCCAATCTGTTTGTGGACCTGTCCTGGAGCATGCTGACGCCCTACCTGCTGGATGAGCAGGGCAAGCCTCGGCAGGAATGGTTGAAGTTGGTGGAGCGCTTCCCGGAACGCTTCATGCTCGGCTCTGATGTCGTGGGGCGTTTCAACAAGCTCGGTAAGGAAATGCGCAGCTTCGATGCGTTTCTCGATGCGCTGCCGGAAGACGTCGCCAGAAAGGTCGCGCGGGATAATTTCCTGGCGATCCTGCCTCGTTCCCTGTAGGAGCCGGCTTGCCGCGAAGGCGTTCTCAAGGGCGCCCTTCGCCGGCAA
>NZ_MULM01000018.1:0-2674 GCF_002029345.1 Pseudomonas sp. VI4.1 | reverse complement strand
CCACCTAACATAAGTTAGGTATCTTAAGCTGAATACATAGGCTTAAGAAGCGAACCAGGGGAACTGAAACATCTAAGTACCCTGAGGAAAAGAAATCAACCGAGATTCCCTTAGTAGTGGCGAGCGAACGGGGACTAGCCCTTAAGTGGCTTTGAGATTAGCGGAACGCTCTGGAAAGTGCGGCCATAGTGGGTGATAGCCCTGTACGCGAAAATCTCTTAGTCATGAAATCGAGTAGGACGGAGCACGAGAAACTTTGTCTGAATATGGGGGGACCATCCTCCAAGGCTAAATACTACTGACTGACCGATAGTGAACTAGTACCGTGAGGGAAAGGCGAAAAGAACCCCGGAGAGGGGAGTGAAATAGATCCTGAAACCGTATGCGTACAAGCAGTGGGAGCCCACTTTGTTGGGTGACTGCGTACCTTTTGTATAATGGGTCAGCGACTTATTTTCAGTGGCGAGCTTAACCGAATAGGGGAGGCGTAGCGAAAGCGAGTCTTAATAGGGCGTCTAGTCGCTGGGAATAGACCCGAAACCGGGCGATCTATCCATGGGCAGGTTGAAGGTTGGGTAACACTAACTGGAGGACCGAACCGACTACCGTTGAAAAGTTAGCGGATGACCTGTGGATCGGAGTGAAAGGCTAATCAAGCTCGGAGATAGCTGGTTCTCCTCGAAAGCTATTTAGGTAGCGCCTCATGTATCACTGTAGGGGGTAGAGCACTGTTTCGGCTAGGGGGTCATCCCGACTTACCAAACCGATGCAAACTCCGAATACCTACAAGTGCCGAGCATGGGAGACACACGGCGGGTGCTAACGTCCGTCGTGAAAAGGGAAACAACCCAGACCGTCAGCTAAGGTCCCAAAGTTATGGTTAAGTGGGAAACGATGTGGGAAGGCTTAGACAGCTAGGAGGTTGGCTTAGAAGCAGCCACCCTTTAAAGAAAGCGTAATAGCTCACTAGTCGAGTCGGCCTGCGCGGAAGATGTAACGGGGCTCAAACCATACACCGAAGCTACGGGTATCACTTAGGTGATGCGGTAGAGGAGCGTTCTGTAAGCCTGTGAAGGTGAGTTGAGAAGCTTGCTGGAGGTATCAGAAGTGCGAATGCTGACATGAGTAACGACAATGGGTGTGAAAAACACCCACGCCGAAAGACCAAGGTTTCCTGCGCAACGTTAATCGACGCAGGGTTAGTCGGTCCCTAAGGCGAGGCTGAAAAGCGTAGTCGATGGAAAACAGGTTAATATTCCTGTACTTCTGGTTATTGCGATGGAGGGACGGAGAAGGCTAGGCCAGCTTGGCGTTGGTTGTCCAAGTTTAAGGTGGTAGGCTGGAATCTTAGGTAAATCCGGGATTCTAAGGCCGAGAGCTGATGACGAGTGTTCTTTTAGAACACGAAGTGGTTGATGCCATGCTTCCAAGAAAAGCTTCTAAGCTTCAGGTAACCAGGAACCGTACCCCAAACCGACACAGGTGGTTGGGTAGAGAATACCAAGGCGCTTGAGAGAACTCGGGTGAAGGAACTAGGCAAAATGGCACCGTAACTTCGGGAGAAGGTGCGCCGGTGAGGGTGAAGCATTTACTGCGTAAGCCCATGCCGGTCGAAGATACCAGGCCGCTGCGACTGTTTATTAAAAACACAGCACTCTGCAAACACGAAAGTGGACGTATAGGGTGTGACGCCTGCCCGGTGCCGGAAGGTTAATTGATGGGGTTAGCTAACGCGAAGCTCTTGATCGAAGCCCCGGTAAACGGCGGCCGTAACTATAACGGTCCTAAGGTAGCGAAATTCCTTGTCGGGTAAGTTCCGACCTGCACGAATGGCGTAACGATGGCGGCGCTGTCTCCACCCGAGACTCAGTGAAATTGAAATCGCTGTGAAGATGCAGTGTATCCGCGGCTAGACGGAAAGACCCCGTGAACCTTTACTATAGCTTTGCACTGGACTTTGAATTTGCTTGTGTAGGATAGGTGGGAGGCTTTGAAGCGTGGACGCCAGTTCGCGTGGAGCCAACCTTGAAATACCACCCTGGCAACTTTGAGGTTCTAACTCAGGTCCGTTATCCGGATCGAGGACAGTGTATGGTGGGTAGTTTGACTGGGGCGGTCTCCTCCTAAAGAGTAACGGAGGAGTACGAAGGTGCGCTCAGACCGGTCGGAAATCGGTCGTAGAGTATAAAGGCAAAAGCGCGCTTGACTGCGAGACAGACACGTCGAGCAGGTACGAAAGTAGGTCTTAGTGATCCGGTGGTTCTGTATGGAAGGGCCATCGCTCAACGGATAAAAGGTACTCCGGGGATAACAGGCTGATACCGCCCAAGAGTTCATATCGACGGCGGTGTTTGGCACCTCGATGTCGGCTCATCACATCCTGGGGCTGAAGCCGGTCCCAAGGGTATGGCTGTTCGCCATTTAAAGTGGTACGCGAGCTGGGTTTAGAACGTCGTGAGACAGTTCGGTCCCTATCTGCCGTGGACGTTTGAGATTTGAGAGGGGCTGCTCCTAGTACGAGAGGACCGGAGTGGACGAACCTCTGGTGTTCCGGTTGTCACGCCAGTGGCATTGCCGGGTAGCTATGTTCGGAATAGATAACCGCTGAAAGCATCTAAGCGGGAAACTAGCCTCAAGATGAGATCTCACTGGGACCTTGAGTCCCCTGAAGGGC
>NZ_MULM01000019.1:0-2835 GCF_002029345.1 Pseudomonas sp. VI4.1 | reverse complement strand
ATGTCTATGTGCACAGCAAGTTGATGATTGTTGACGACGTCTTTACCACGCTGGGGTCGGCGAACATTAATACGCGCAGTATGCAGGTGGACAGTGAGTTGAATATTTGTATTGAGGATCCGGCGATTACTCGGCCGTTGCGGGAGCATTTGTTTGGGGTGCATACGGGGGGTAGTGTCATTGGAGGTCAGATGTCAACAGTGTACAAAAGTTGGGAGGAAATTCTCGTGGAGAATAATAGTGCGCGCATGAATAGTTCGACGGAAGATTCTTCAGTGTCATCAAGTTCTCCTGTTGCATCGGTGGTTGAGTTTTTACAGTCCAGTCCTGTTAGGAAGAACTTGGATTGATCATGAAGAAAGCTTATATTTTGATTTGTCTGTATTTATTGATTTCGGCTTGTTCAAAAAAGGAAGAAGACATGCCTGATGTCTCGCAGCTAGACTTTGCTTACGCGCGGTTAAAATTTCACTGTGTACATGAGGAGGGCTCTTTACCTGCATTGAACAAGGATGCGGATAATCTCTACCGGTATGGTGTTTATCTGGAAAAACTCAAGGGGAAGAAAAATTATGACGATATTGCACGCTACTATCGAATCGCCGCTGCGAATGATCACTACAAAGCTGCCACTAATTTGCAACTCTTACTGTCGACAGGTCAAGCCAGTTCGCCTCATGCCAGTAAGGAAACTATCGATCTAGCAGAGTATTTTGTAGAAAAAGGAATTCCGGGCGCCTACTACGATATGGCGCATTACCTTGAGGTGGGTTATGGCGTTAAACAAGATGTTGTTGCTTCCAAAGCTTACTTTAGAAGGGCTGCTGATATGGGCAGTCCTGAAGCTCAGTATTACATAGGCAGGCTTCTTTCTAGCGTTCCAAATACCGCAGATGTCATGCTTGCAATGTATAAATGTGCGATGGAGCAAGGTCATCGGTCTGCGGGGATGTACTATGCGTCTTACTTAAAGGTTTCGGGTCTTTATAGTGAGTCCGTAAAAAGTTATCAGACTGCAATTCGAAATGGAAGCGACACAAGTGCAAATACTCTGGCGAACGCTTTCGAGGGGCCGCCCGCTTCTACGAGGCTCTATTACCTCGCACTTGAAAGAGATCTCGAACGAGTCAGCCGATATAACAAAATCAGTGATTTCCTGACGCGTCACGAACATCTAGGGGCTAAGGTTCCAGACTTGGATAAAATCGTCCCACTTCCACCAGCAGTCCTCCCCGAATGGGATGGCACTTTCCAATGGAAACGTGAACGCGACTCTGCTGTTCCAGTCATTCCGTCTTCCGAACTGATCGAAAAACTCAGCGCCGAGAAGGGGCTTGCTCCCTCCACCGGATTATCCCTGTCTGATAGAAAACCCTAGCCAGTTTTCGCCAAGCCCACTCACAACAGATCTTCCCGAAATGAACCACAACTTTTGCGAGGCCTGGCACAAAGAAACCCATGTCGACCTGCTAGCCCCTCGTCAACCCATCGCCGCGCTTGAGCAGGCCAGGCAAACCGAGCGGTTGGCCAGCGTCAATGCGGGGATCTTCAAGAAAGTGCGGGATGTCGATCGCGATGTAGCGGCTGCTCACTACTACCAAACCTTTGTGCATGATTTAGCCAAGGCGGCGCCAAGGTGGCGCAGTTGGAAAGGGAATTTCCGGATAAGGATAACGCGGGTATTTCCAGTGCGGACATTAACGGCCTGAAGGTGCGAAATGTAATTAAAAAAGGGTCAGGCTCGCAAAGAAATATCGGTGCAACTCCACTGTCTCCCACCGCTTCGGTGGTTGAGTTTTTGCAGGAAAGTTCAGCCAGGAAAAATTTGGGCAAATATGAAAAAATTATGGGTTATTTTATTTTTATGTTTTGTTGTGGCTGCGTGCTCAGAAAAGGAGAAAGATATGCTAGACGCATCGCAGGTGGATTTTGCTTACTCGAGATTAGAATTTAAATGTGTGCACGAGGTGAAGTTTCTGCCTCCATTGAAAAAAGACGCAGATCTTTTCTATCGTTATTCTCTCTATTTGGAGAAACTAAAAGGTAAGAAGGACTACGACGAAATTGCGCGTTATTATCGCATCGCTGCTGCTCACGACCATTACAAAGCGGCGACTAATTTGCAATATATTCTGTCAGTTGGACAAGCCACTTCCCCAGATGCCAGCAAGGAAACTATCGATTTGGCCGAACATTTTATTGCAATGGGAATTCCTGGTGCTTACTACGATATGGCACATTATCTAGAATTGGGTTATGGCGTGAAGAAGGACGTCGCTGCGTCCAGAGCGTATTTTCGCCGGTCTGCCGACATGGGGAATCCGGACGCCCAATACTACATTGGTAAACTGCTTTCGTATGTGCCCAATGGTGGCGATATCATGAGGGCGATGTACAAGTGTGCTATGGAGCAGGGCCATCCATTGGCGGGAAGAGATTACGCAAGTTATTCGAAGGTCTTAGGTCTTTATCAAGAGTCATTGGAAGGTTATCAGTATGCGACTCGTTCTGGAAATGCTAACAGTGCTAGAAACTTATCGAAGTCTTTTAATGGTCCAATCGCGTCCGATAGACTCTACTATTTATCTTTACAAAGAGACGTAGAGCGAGTGGAACGCTACCATGAAATATATAATTTTCTAACACGTCATGAACATCTTGGTGCAAAGGTCCCAGACCTTGAGAGCATCGTCCCATTCCCACCAGCCGTCCTCCCCGAATGGGATGGCACTTTCCAATGGAAACGTGAACGCGACTCTGCTGTTCCAGTCATTCCGTCTCCAGAGCTGATCGAAAAACTCAGCGCCGAGAAGGGGCTTGATCCCTCCACCGGAT
>NZ_MULM01000020.1:0-2915 GCF_002029345.1 Pseudomonas sp. VI4.1 | reverse complement strand
CCAGCTCCTACAGGGGATTGCATGAACACTGAAAATCCTCTGTAGGAGCTGGCTTGCCAGCGAAGAGGCCGGCACAAACACCTAAATTCTCCGCCCGGTCACTCGTTCCTCCCAGATAGCAAAGCCCCCACTCACGCACCGGGGCAGCGAACCCGACTGAGACGGCAATGACCAAACCACGTTCGAAAAAAGCGCTCTACATCGGCCTGCCGCTGGCCCTGGCGATCTGCGCCGGTGCGGGCTATGCGGCCTGGGATTACTGGTTCAAGGACAACCCCGGTTACCCGGTCAAGGTGATGAAACAGGCCGATGACCTGCAAGCGCGCATGCTCTCGTTCGACAGCCACATCACCGTGCCCATGGATTTCGGCACCGCCGGCAACGAAGCCGACAAAGACGGCACTGGCCAATTCGACCTGGTCAAAAGCGGGCGCGGACGGCTGTCCGGTGCAGCCCTGACCATCTTTGGCTGGCCGGAAATCTGGAACGGCGACAACGCCCCGCACCGCCCCACCGCCGGTTTCGTCGACGAGGCACGCTTCGAACAGGAAACCCGCTACAAGATCATCAGCACCCTGGTGCGCGACTTCCCCAACCAGGTCGCCATGGCCTACACCCCCGACGATTTCCGCCGCCTGCACGGCGAAGGCAAGTTCGCGATCTTCCTGAGCATGCTCAATGCCTACCCCCTGGGTAACGACCTCAACGCCCTGGACAAGTGGGCGGCCCGCGGCATGCGCATGTTCGGCTTCAGTTATGTCGGCAACAACGCCTGGGCCGACTCCTCGCGGCCCCTGCCGTTTTTCAACGATTCCCGGGACGCGCTCGGCGGCCTGTCGGACATCGGCAAACAAGCCGTGCACCGCCTCAACGACCTCGGCGTGATCATCGATGTGTCGCAGATGTCGACCAAGGCCCTGGAGCAAGTCGCTCAATTGAGCCGCACCCCGATGGTCGCGTCCCACTCGGCGCCACGGGCGCTGGTGGACATTCCGCGCAACCTCAGCGACCAGGAAATGCAGTTGATCAAGAACAGCGGCGGCGTGGTGCAGATTGTCGGCTTCCCGACTTACATCCGTCCGCTGAGCCAGGCCACCCAGGACAAGCTCAACGCCCTGCGCGCGCGTTTCGACCTGCAACCGCTGCAAGGGCTGGAGATGGCGCTGATGCCGGGCGATCCGGTGATCACCGTCTGGTCCGAGCAACGCTTCGGCGAGTACGCCAGCCAGCTCTACGCAATAGTCGAAGAAGAACCCAAGGCCACCCTCAAGGACTACGGCGACGCCATCGATTATGCGGTAAAGAAAATCGGCATCGACCACGTCGGCATCAGTTCCGACTTCAACGACGGTGGCGGCCTCGATGGCTGGAAGGACGTCAGCGAGGGGCGCAACGTGACAGCCGAGCTGCTCAGCCGCGGCTACAGCGAAGCCGATATCGCCAAGCTCTGGGGCGGCAATTTCCTGCGGGTCTGGGACCAGGTGCAGCAGTCCTCCAGGCCCGTGGCCAAACACTGATCCCACTTTTTGCACAAGCGAACCGAGCTCATGACCAACCGTCGTTCATTCCTCAAGCAGGCCGGCATTCTCGCGGCGGGCCTGCCCCTGGGTGCCGCCGTAAACCTGCCGGCGCTGGCCGCCAGCCCGGCACCGCTGGCCACGGACAAATGGGCGCAGTTGCGCCAGCTGTTCAATCAGGACCCAAACTACCTGCACTTCGCCAATTTTCTGGTGACCTCACACCCAAGACCCGTGCGCGAGGCGATCGAGATGCACCGCGCCAACCTCGACCGCAACCCCGGCCTGGCGATGGATTGGGACCTGGGAGAAACCGAAAAACGCGAGCACCAGGTGCGGGTCTGGGCCGGTCGTTATCTCAAGGCCGCACCGGAACAGATCGCCCTCACCGGCAGCACCACTGAAGGCCTGTCGCTGATCTACGGTGGCATCCATGTGCGCCCCGACCAGGAAATCCTCACCAGCGAACACGAACACTACGCGACCAATTATGCCCTGGCCTACCGCCAGCAAAAGGATGGGGTCAAGGTGCGCAAGCTCACGCTGTTCGAGCACAGCCACAGCGTTTCGGTGGATGAAGTGGTCGGCACCATTGCCCAAGGGATTCGCCCCGAGACCCGGGTGCTGGGCATGACCTGGGTGCAATCGGGCAGCGGCGTGAAGTTGCCGATCGGCGAGATCGGCAAACTGGTGGAGGAACAGAACCGCAATCGCGAGGAAAAGGACCGCATCCTGTATGTGGTCGACGGCGTGCACGGCTTCGGCGTCGAGGACCTCGACTTCCCCGACATGCACTGCGACTTCTTCATTGCCGGCACCCACAAATGGATGTTCGGCCCGCGTGGCACCGGGATCATCTGCGCCCGTTCGGCCGAGCTCAAGGACGTGACGCCGACCATCCCGACCTTCTCCGAGGCCACCACCTTTTCGACCATCATGACCCCTGGCGGCTACCACAGCTTTGAACATCGCTGGGCGCTGGACGAAGCCTTCAAGCTGCACCTGGAACTAGGCAAGGCCGAGGTCCGGGCACGCATCCATGCGCTCAATACCTACGCGAAAAATCGCCTGTTGGAGCAGCCGCGGATCGAATTGGTCACCCCGAAAAATCCGGCAATGTCCGCCGGTTTCACCTTCTTCCGGATCAAGGATCGGGACTGCGAAAAAGTCGCGCTGCAGCTGATGCAGAACCGCGTGGTCTGCGATTCGGTGGACCGCGACGTCGGCCCGGTGATCCGCATCGCCCCCGGCCTGCTTAACACTGAAAACGACATCGACCGGTTCATGGCGTTGCTGAGCAAGACCGCGTGACGCAACCCCCTACTGTAGGAGCTGGCTTGCCAGCGAAGGGGCCGGCACAGGCGACAAAGATGTTGAATGTGACGGACCCTTCGCTGG
>NZ_MULM01000021.1:0-2999 GCF_002029345.1 Pseudomonas sp. VI4.1 | reverse complement strand
GCGAAGACGGCCTCAAGGCTTGCATCGCCCTTGCAGACGCCTTCGCCGGCAAGCCGGCTCCTACAGGGGATGGAGGGTGTCTGGAATACTCAGGCCAACACCTCACACATCTCGATCACCGCGCAATCCACGTGGAACGGCCCGAAAAACCCGCCCTGGCGCTTGATCGGCGGGTTGCCGGCCAGCAGTCCCTGGGCTTTAGCGGTCTCGATGTTGCGTGCAAGGTTGTGATTGGCTTCGATGGCTCGCGCCACCGACCCCGCCGAGGCATGCCCTATCCCCAGCAGGGATGCTCCGTTGGTCATGAACGCGAGGAAGGCGATGACCCAAAGTCTGTACCCTTTCATGCGCCGGCGATCCCCGCGGTCTGCGCCTGATCGACCGTCGCATTTTGCGCGCGGTGTTCAAACTGGATGCCGGGATGAGCGACTTGAATCGGCGCTTCGAGGGTTTGACGCGACTGAGGTGAAAGGCTGAACACCAGGACCATGGCCAGGTAAAGACCGATCGCCACATAGGCGCCGCGTTTGGCAGAAGTGAGGATTGCGCTGGTCATGATGTTCTCCGCAGGCATGTTTCGATGCCCCCAGAATCGATCAAAAAAGCCGTGATAACCACTCAGGGTTATCCATAGTGACCATCAGCCTGGTTGATCATTAAAGCTGTCTATTTGCGTCGTGGATAAAATCTATCAGGCGCTCGCGAGCCGTTTTCGGCGCTTCTTGATCGGCTGGGCAAACGAAGGAATGGGGCTGGGAAGCAGAAGATGATGGGGTCGAAAAACGCGTTATGCAGGAGCGACATCACTTCATGGCCTTTCAACTTGGGCGGTCGATTGGCAAGTGATTTCGCTCCTGCATAAAGTGTGCAGGGTTCAGCTTTCAGTGTTGGCTTTTGTGATCCAAGGCGGCGTAGAAATGGGCGCTCTGTTGCAGGTATTTCTGGGTGTAGCTCTGGGCGTGGGATTTTTTGTCGCTGATTTCAACGTTGGCGCTGGCTGGCAGCGCTACGGTGGCTGAGATAGCGGATGCGGCGATTACAGAGAAGAGATTGAAGTTCATGGCGGTAGTCCTCGAAGTCAGTTGGCTTGCTTGCCCGGTGGGGCCGTGGAGCAAACTTAACCTTCGAGGTTGGCGCCTTGAAATCTTTTGTAGCAGTAGCAGTTATCAGCGTCATTAATACAAGGATGCAGGCCCCACCAACCGGGGCCTGCGGCCTATTGACGCACCAGGAACTTGAGGTCGCTCGGGGCATCCATCGGCAGTTTCTGTACGGTTTTGCCCAGCAGACCGGTCTTGGCATCGCGCTCGACGACGACAATCTGGTTGCTCTTCTGGTTGGCGATCAACAGGAACTTGCCACTCGGGTCGAGGCTGAACTCGCGCGGATGGTCGCCTTCCACCGAGCGGCGCTGCAGCTCCTTGAGCTGGCCCGACGCAGGGTCGATGGCGAACACCAGCAACTGATTGGCAGTGCCACGGTTGCTGACGTAGAGGAACTTGCCATCGGCCGAGGCGTGCAGCGCCGCCGCTGCCTTGTCCGACACTGGCTGGCCCGCCGCCAGGTCAACCATTTGCGTGTGTTCCAGCTGGCCGTCCCGGTAATCGAACACCGCCACCTGCGCGCTCATTTCCATGGTCAACCACGCGTGTTTGCCATCGGCGCTGAACAGCAGGTGCCGTGGTCCGCTGCCGGGTGGCAACTGGACCGAGGCCGGTTTGGCCGCGGTCAATGGCAGGTCCGGATTCGCCTTGGGGTCGAAGCGATAGACAAAAATCCGGTCCGCCCCCAGGTCATTGGAAAACACGTAGCGGCCGTCTGGCGATGAGACCGTCGAATGCACATGGGCCGACATCTGCCGCTCGGGATTGATCCGGCTGGAAGGATGGCTGCTCATTTGCACCACGGGCTGGAGCTTGCCGTCGGCATCCACCGGCACCACCGCCAGGGTGCCGCCCGGATCTGCGGCCACCGAATAATTGCTGACCAGCAGGTGACTGGCTTCAACGGTGAGGCTCGAGTGCGTCGGCTCGTTGCCCAGGCTCTGCACCTGATTGATCAGGCTCAGCTCGTGGGTCTTGGGATCGATCGCATAACTGCTGACGCGCCCCACCGGATCAGCCTGCCCCGGACCGTTTTCGTTGACCACGAACAATCGGCGTTGATCACTGGACAGGGTCAGCCAGGACGGGTTTTCGCTGTTGACCACTTGCAGTGGCTTGGCGTCGATCTGCCCGTTGGAACTGTCGAACTTCAGGCGATAAAGCCCTTGGCTCTGGCCGGCGGTGTAAGAACCGACCAGCAGCTGATATTCATCGGCCGTCGCCGTTTGCACGCCCATCGCGCCAACGCTGCCGGCGATCAACAGCGGCCAGAGATTACGCATCCTCATGCGTTTCGTCCTCGTCGTCGTCACCACCGATAGCATCCATCAGTACCAGCCGATGCTCGCCGGAATCACCGGTGATGAGCCAGCTTTGCAGGTCTGGGTCGAAGGTCGCCGCATTGATCTGGGCCATGCTGAACGCCCAGCGCTTTGCCGCTCGGCCGTCCATGCATTCGATGTGCAGGTTGTCGTCTTCATCGAGGGAGAAATCAAACGCGTGCAGCCCGTCGATTTCCAGCATGTCGCAGTGTTCGAGGGCGTTGAGCAAGGTGTCGGTTACGGCAGTCATGGCAGTCGATCTTTGAATGGGAAAGACGCAATGATAGCTCAATGTGGGGGCGACTCAGCGCCGGTCACAAAACCCACGACCAACACGCCCCCCTGTAGGAGCTGGCTTGCCAGCGAAAGCGGTGGATCAGTCAATAAAGATGTCGACTGAAGATCGCCTTCGCTGGCAAGCCAGCTCCTACAGGGGGGAGGCTCGGCCGTTAGAGGGTGTCGCGGGTGGGTTGGCCGTCCACCAGGCGCTGGATGCCCAGCGGATTGGGCATTCTTCAGGGCTTCGGGCAGCAAGCTGTCCGGGTAGTTCTGGAAACACACCGGCCGCAGGAAG
>NZ_MULM01000022.1:0-3181 GCF_002029345.1 Pseudomonas sp. VI4.1 | reverse complement strand
CCTCGGCTTTATCGCCCATGCGCCGGATCGTCTCCGGGCTGGGCCCGACGAAAATGGCGCCCGCCGCGAGGACGGCTTCGGCGAATCGGCGTTCTCCGAGAGAAAGCCATAACCGGGATGGACCGCATTGGCCCCCGTGGTTTTCAAGGCTGCGAGCAATGCTTCGACGTTCAGGTAACTTTTGTCGGCGCGGGCGGGACCGAGCAAGTGCACCTCGTCGGCCATGCGCGCAGCCTGGGAGTCGAGGTCCGCTTCGCTGCACGCGGCAACGGTGGGGATGCCCAGTGCTTTGGCGGCGCGGATAATCCGCACGGCAATCTCGCCACGGTTGGCGATCAGTAATTTACGAATGCCTTGAGTCATGATCGCGCCCTCACTCGTCGTCGAGTGTTGCGACGACCTGACCCGGTTCCACCGGATCGCCGTCTTCGACCAGAAATGCGCCAAGGCGACCGGCTGTCCCGGCGGTCAGTTCGGAAAACTGCTTCATGACCTCGATCAGGCCAATCACCGTGTCGGCGTTGACCTGCGCGCCCTCCTCGACGAAGTTCGCCGATTCGGGGGTGGCTTTGCGGTAGAAGGTCCCGGGCAATGGGGTGATGACAGTGTGTTCGGCCATGTCTGTTCCTCTTGGAATAGTTGTAGAAAGGCAGGCAAAAATGAATTGGTGTTTAAACCCTGGCGTCTGTGTGCCGGGTGTTTCGTGCTGATTCAGCGGGGTGCGCGAACCTCGATCCCGGCGCTATCGAGTGCGTTACGCGTGGCTTCGACCAACGCCAGGGCGCCCGGCGTATCGCTGTGCAAACAGATGGAATCGAATTCGATCTTCAGGTCCTGACCCTCGACCGTGCGTACCACGCCTTCCTGACAGGCACGCAGTACCCGCGCGGCCACCTGGGCCGGATCGTAGGCGCGCACGTTGCGGGTGAAGACGATGGAGCCGCTGAGGTCGTACTCGCGGTCGGCGTAGAACTCGCGGATCACCGGTTGACCGAGTTCCTTGGCGACGCGCCAGATCACTGAATCGGGCATGCAATACAGCAGTAACTCAGGCTCCAGGCGTCGCAGGTTTTCCACCAGCAAACGGGCGGCCTCCTCATCCCGCGCCAGGTGCATGTAGAGCGCGCCGTGGGGTTTGATGTGTTGCAGCGCCACCCCTTGAACCCGGGCGAGTTCACGCAGGGCGCCCAACTGGTAGAGCATGTCGTCCACCAGTTCCTGGGCCGGTGCGTTGATGTGCCGACGGCCAAATCCCACCAGGTCGCGAAACCCTGGATGCGCGCCGATGGATACGCCCAGGCGCTTGGCCTGTTCCACAGTGCGGCGCATGGTGCTGGGGTCCCCGGCATGAAAGCCGGTGGCGATGTTGGCCGAACTGATGAAGCCCATCAGCTCATTGTCGACGCCATCGCCGATGGTCCATGGACCGAAGCCTTCGCCCATGTCCGAGTTGAAATCTACTGCCTGCATGACACTTGCTCCCGACGCTTGTGACTTCATGCAAGCCACGTTAGATTCCTGCCAACCCCTTGGGAAGATCTATTATCAGATGGGCCATCTTCTGAAAAACAGATAGCCCGTGAAAAACAGATACCCCACCGTCCGGAGTGCTCATGTCACTGACCCTGCGCCAGGTCCGCTATTTCGTCGCCACCGCCGAGATCGGGCAAATTTCTCAAGCGGCCATTCATTTGAATATTTCCCAGTCGGCGGTGACCACGGCGATCAAGGAACTGGAAGGCATGCTGGGCACCTTGCTGTTCCAGCGTTCGGCCCAGGGCATGAGCCTGACCGATGCCGGGCGGCATTTTCTCAATCGGGCCTATGTGATCCAACGCAGCGTCGACGACGCGCTGAACAGCCCGCTGCCCGACGTCCGCGCCAGCGGCCTGCTGCGCCTGGCCGCCAGCTATACGGTGATCGGGTACTTCCTGCCGCACCATCTGCAACGGCTGGAACACTGGCACCCGGACGTGGCCATCGAAGTCCACGAACAAGAACGCCAGGCCATCGAACACGGTTTGCTGGAAGGCCGATTCGACATGGCGGTGGTGCTCACGGCGAACCTCACTCACCCGGACATCGTCTCGGAAATTCTGTTCAACTCCGAACGCCGGCTCTGGCTGCCCAGCCACCATCCACTGTGCGAACGCTCCGCGGTCAGCCTCGCCGACGTGGCGAAGGAACCCTACATCCTGTTGACCGTCGACGAAGCCGAACAAAGCGCCATGCGTTATTGGGAACACGCGCACCAACAACCCAACGTGCGCGTGCGAACCAGCTCCGTGGAAGCGGTGCGCAGCATGGTTGCCAATGGCAGCGGCGTAGCGATCCTCTCGGACCTGGTGCATCGCCCCTGGTCGCTGGAAGGCAAACGCATCGAAACCCTGACGGTCACCGACAAGGTCACCCCCATGAGTGTCGGCCTGGCCTGGCATCGCGAGCGCAATTTCAGCCCGGCCATGCAAGCGTTCCGCAACTACTTCCACGATGCCTTTCTGGCGCCGCAACAGTTATCTGCGCGACGTTGAAAGAAGCGGATACCGAGGTGTTCCGGACACGGGCACGGCGAGCCGTCACAGTATCGAACATGCCTCATTCAGCGCTGGTCATGACCTCTCCGCAAGCTGGCTGAGGTCCAACACGTGTGCATGAACTGGACCTATGCAGACCGTCACAAGCGTCCGAATATGCCCTCTGCAATTTCCGCTGAAAATCAAAAATGGAGGAACGACCCGCTGCCTCGCGGCCCTGACGGGCAGCTGTCAATTGCATCTCATCAATACAATCATAGAGAGTGCAGAATGAAGTTCAGCTTTGTAGAAAACAGCCATCCGAGCCGTCGACGCGTGCTGCGCGATGCCTTGACCCTGGCTTTGGCGGCCTCGCCATTGGCAAGCCTGGCCAAGGCCGCCGCCGAACCCGAGGCGGCCGACACAAACGCCGAAGACGTGACCTTTGCGGCTGGCCCGCGGCCGCTGGTGCAATATCCGCAAAAACGCCCGCTGACCCTGGTGACCACTCGCCCGCCGCACCTGGAGACGCCCTTCGCGCTCTTCAACGATGGGCCGATCACGCCCAACGACGCCTTTTTCGTGCGTTACCACCTGGCCAATTTCCCCACCAGCATCGATCCGGACAGCTACCGCCTGACGATCAAGGGCGCGGTCGACACGCCGCT
>NZ_MULM01000023.1:0-3377 GCF_002029345.1 Pseudomonas sp. VI4.1 | reverse complement strand
CCAAACCCTGTCACCGATGTACAGGCCTTTTGCGAAAAACGCCGAACCCTGTAGGAGCCGGCTTGCCGGCGAAGGCGTCTTCATGGGCGATGCAGGGCTTGAGGCCGCCTTCGCTGGCAAGCCAGCTCCTACAGGGGGTGCGGTGAGGGATCAGGTGCGGTCTTTGCCGCGCAACATGCTGTCCAGCACATCATAGCGACGTACCCAGGCGTGGAACAAAGCTGCGGCCAGGTGCAACAACACCGTCAGGAACAGCAGATACGCCAGGTAGCCGTGCGCCTTGCGCAGGAACGCAAACAGCTGCGCATTGGCCGGCACGATCGACGGCAATTGCACCGAGCTGCTGAGCATCACCGGGTCTCCCGCCGCCGAGATCATCGCCCAGCCCAGCAGCGGCAAGATCAGCATCAAGGCGTACAGCAACAAGTGCGAGGCCTTGGCCGCCAGCACTTGCCAGCCTGGCAGGTCCGCCGGCAGCGGCGGCTGTCGCGTGGAAAAGCGCACGACGATGCGCACGATCACCAGCAACAGAATGGCCACGCCCAAGGGTTTATGAAGATTGATCAGCCACTCATGACGTTCGGACACCGAGGCGGCCATGCCTGCGCCGATGAACAGCATGGCAATGACCATCAGCGCCATCAGCCAGTGCAGCAGTCGCGCCAGCGGCGCGAAATGGTTTGGATGAGCGCTCATTGACCAGACTCCTGTTTAGCGGCGGGCAACTGACTGACTTCGCTGGTGCGACGCAGGTAGGATTTGGCGTAACCGGCTGAACGCGCAGCGAGCAGCGGGTCGTCGGACCCTTCGATACCGGCGGGCAATATCAGCGGGTCATAGTTGATGTCACGGCATTCGCCATTGAGTTGCGGCTGGGTGCTCTGGAGCACCAGGGTGCCGGCGTTGACCACTTTGCGGTCGCCAGGCCAGGCCTTGCTGGCGTCGTTGACCGGGTCGCCGGGGTTGGCCAGCGTGATGTTCAACTGCCAACGCAACGGCCCTGCGGCGATCCGCTGGACCAGGTCTTTCTCGAGGAAGTCGCCGCCCTCCGGCGCCGTGGCGCCTGGCGCATCCTGCGCCACCGGCACCATGCTCCAGCGCACCGCTTGCCGCTGTCCGGCCGCGTTCACCAGGTAAAACGCGTTGACGCTGTTGTAGGTTTCGGTCACGTAGCTGGCGGAGGGCTTGGCGGTTTTGACCCAGGCCAGGAAGGGTGCCGATTCAGGGTGCGCACCGAAGAACGCCGGCACGGCGCCAGGTTTGGGTTTGCCGGTGGCCGGGTCCGGCGACTGCGCCTGTTGGATTGATAGAACGCCTCGGGCGTGCCCACCGGGAACACCGGCATGCTGTTCATCCCGGTGCGCCACTGTTGACCGTTGGCCTGGGTGAAACGCAGCGCCAGGCTGCGGATCGGCACGCTGTTGTCCGGCGCATAAGGGTTACCGGCCGGCAAGGCGAAACGTCCGACCACCGGGGTTTGCGGATCATTGAACACCTGGGCGCTGGAGTAGGCACGCGCCTCGCCGCTGCTCTCGAAGTGGCCGATCACGCACACGCCTTTGGAGTGATTACGGCGGAAG
Organism: Pseudomonas sp. VI4.1; assembly: GCF_002029345.1. NCBI lineage: Bacteria > Pseudomonadati > Pseudomonadota > Gammaproteobacteria > Pseudomonadales > Pseudomonadaceae > Pseudomonas > Pseudomonas sp. VI4.1. The sequence continues at coordinate 1,797 of NZ_MULM01000023.1, read as the reverse complement.
CCCGGGTGCACGCCGTTGTTGGTTTCCAGCACATTGATCAGCTTTTTCGGGGTCAGACGTTGTGGATCGAGGGTGCCGTTGACGTAGGCAAAGGCCCCGGCCACTGCGGCGACCACCACGGCAATACCGGCCAGGCGCAACGTCAGGCTCGCGGCACTCAAGGGTGGCCGGGGCGGCGGTGATGAGCGATCTACCATGAAAGACTCCTGGGCCAGCGGCCACAAGTGAGAGGAATCAAGCAGACGCACCCGGTGCAGGTTTATTCCATGGCCCGGTATTTATTTTTTCAGGCGTGGAATAACCTCGGGGGCCGGGCGTCTTCCTAGTCCAGCGTAGTGACTGGTCAGGCCTTCATGAACGATATCGACGAACAACTGCGAGAAATCATTCCCCGGCTGCGACGATTCGCGGTGTCATTGACCCGCAATCCCAGCAGCGCCGACGATCTGGTGCAGTGCTGCCTTGAGCGCGCGCTGTCGAGCTGGGGCGACAAACGTCCCGAGGGCGATCTGCGTGCCTGGTTGTTTTCGATTCTGTACCGGCAGTTTCTCGATGCGCACCGGCGCTCCCGGCGTTATGCGCGGATGCTCGAATTCTTTACCGGACGCGATGATGCGCAGCCCTCGGTCGAGCGCACCGTGATCGCGCAATCGACCCTGCAGGCCTTCGATCGGCTCAACACCGAACAGCGCGCCCTGCTGCTCTGGGTTTCGGTCGAGGGCTTGAGCTACAAGGAGGTCGCCGAGATCCTCGATGTCCCCGTCGGTACCGTGATGTCGCGCCTGTCCCGGGCGCGGCAGGCCTTGCGCCAACTCAGCGATGGCGAAATCACCCGCCCTTCCCTGCGGAGACTCAAATGATCAGCATGCCCCCAAGCGAGCGGGACCTGCACGCCTATGTCGACCACCAATTGAGCGATGACGAGCGACGTCAGGTGGAGACCTTTCTGGCCGGCAACGCTGAAGTGGCCGCCCAGGTACGGGCCTGGCAACAGGACGCCCAACTATTGCGCGCCGCCCTGAGCGGCGCCTTGCAGCGGCCGGCCAACCCGGACCTCGACCCGGCGCTGATTCGCCAGCGCCGCACACGGCAAACCCGTCGTCACCTGGCGAGCGCCGCGGTGCTGTTGATTGCGGTCAGCGTCGGCGGGTTCAGCGGTTGGCAGGCCCGGGAGATGACCCTGGTCGGTGCCCCGCTGCCGATGACCGATGCCCTGCAGGCCTATCGCCTGATCGCCCAGCAAGGCCTGCTGCCGGCCGACTACAAGGCCGGTGACGACGGCGATATGCAGGGCTGGCTCGACCGTTATTTCACCCAGGCCCATCGCTTGCCTGACCTCTCGGCAGCGGGCTTCAAACCAGCCAGCGGACGCTTGCTCAGCACCGAGCAAGGACCGGCGGCGATGGTGGTGTATGAGGATCAGGGCGGGCACAAGATCAGCTTTTACGTACGGCCGCCAGGGCCAAAAAACTTCCTGCTGCCCCGGGGCAGTCGCCGCGATGGCGAGTTGCAGGCGGAGTATTGGTCGGGGGGTGGGTATAACTATGCGATGGTCAGCCCAAGCGACACGCCGGCAGCGCAGATGCTCAAGCAGACCGTGCAGTTCTGACCCCACAAAGGGGTCTGCGCCGGGCACAAAAATCATGGCCAGCCCCCATCAACTGTAGGAGCTGGCTTGCCAGCGAAGGCGGTGTGTCAGTCGACAGATGTTTTGGCTGATATGACGCATTCGCTGGCAAGCCAGCTCCTACAGGGGATCTGTGCCGGGCACAAAAAAGCGTGGTCAGCCCCCATCAA
>NZ_MULM01000024.1:0-3406 GCF_002029345.1 Pseudomonas sp. VI4.1 | reverse complement strand
CTGGCAAGCCAGCTCCTACAGTGATCGGGTGAACTTGATTTCCATGTAGCACTGATCCCTGTAGGAGCTGGCTTGCCAGCGAAGGGGCCGTCAGCCTCACCGAAGACTCAAGGCTGAAACGCACCTATAAAGATCGCCGGATCCACCCGCGCATCATTCAGGCTGATATTCCAGTGCATATGCGGCCCGGTCGCCCGCCCGGTAGCCCCGACTTTCCCGACCACCCCACCACGGGCCAACTGCTGCCCAACCTTCACGTCAATCTTCGACATGTGACAGAACATGCTGATAAAGCCCTGCCCATGATCGACAAACACCGTGTTGCCATTAAAGAAGTAATTGCCGACCAGAATCACCTTGCCCGCCGCCGGGGTCTTGATCGGCGTCCCCGCCGGCACCGCGAAGTCCAGGCCTGCATGGGGATTGCGCTCTTCGCCATTAAAGAAGCGGCGCACACCGAACTTGCTCGACAACGGGCCGTTGACCGGTTTGTCCAGTAACAGGTTGCTCGGCGTATTCGGACTGAAACTGCGGTAGGCCTGGATCTGCTCGGCCAACTCGCCCTCGATGCGCTTGAGATTTTCCGGGTCCGGATTGACCTGCTGCTTGTTCTTCAGGGTGATGCGCTGTTCCGGGTATTTCTTGCTGCCAACGGTGAAACTCAGATTGCGATTACCGCTGCTGATTTGCTGCGTGCCCGGCTTGACCGTCAACGGCACGCCGACAATCGCCAGCCAATTGTTCTGTTCCTTGACCACCAGCACCGGTTTGCCCTGATAGCTGGCTTTTGGCGCCTGGGTGGAGGCGCCCAGGTCGACCACCGCCACGCCACCCGGTACCGGTTTGTTCAGCAGGCGGGTGATGTAACTGTCGGCGTGGGCGTTGAAGGTCAGGCACAGCAACAGCAGCGGAGCGAGAAAGCGCGGCATGGATCAATCCAGTAAAGAGAGGGTGACAGGCGTCAGGTGATTGTCTTCGACCCGCACTTGCAGTTCGCCTTCGCCCAGTCTGGCTTTCAGGCGCTGGCCGGTGTGGGTTTGCGCAGCGTTGCGGATCGCGTTGCCGCGCTCGTCCAGCAGAATGCTGTAGCCACGGCTGAGGGTCGCCAGCGGGCTGACCACATGCAGCGTCTGCATCTGGCTTTGCAGTTGCAGGCGGCGGCCCTTGAGGCCTTCGCGCATGGCCCGGGGCAGGCGTTCGGCAAAGCTGTCGAGGCGCTGACGGAGCATCGCCAGCTGCCGACCGGGATGTTGCCCGGCAAGGCGGGTTTCCAGACGAATCAGGCGTTCGCGACGGGTATTGAGGTTGCGTTCGAACGCGCGGCGCAGGCGCATGTCCAGGTCGTCCAGGCGCTGCGCCTGCTGGCGCAAACGTTCGCCGGGATGACGCAGGCGGCGGGACATGCTTTCCAGGCGCAGTCGATCTCGCATCAATCGGTCACGAATACGCATCACCAGCCGTCGATGCAGGCTCTCGACCCGACGCACCAGGTCGCTGGAATCCGGCGCCAGCAGTTCGGCGGCAGCGGAAGGCGTCGGGGCACGAACGTCGGCCACGAAGTCGCTGATCGACACGTCGGTTTCATGGCCGACGGCGCTGACAATCGGCGTCACACAAGCGTCCACGGCGCGGGCCACGGCTTCTTCGTTGAAACACCAGAGGTCTTCCAGGGAGCCGCCGCCACGGGCCAGGATCAGCGCATCGAAGCCACGGGCGTCCGCCAGCTTCAGCGCGCGGACAATTTGCGCGGTGGCTTCGCGCCCCTGGACGGCGGTGGGGATCAGCGTCAGCTGCACCTGCGGCGCGCGGCGGCGGAACACGCTGATAATGTCGCGGATCACCGCGCCCGTGGGCGAACTGATGATGCCGATGCGTTGCGGATGCGCCGGCAGCGGCACTTTGCGCTCGGCACTGAACAGGCCTTCGGCGCTGAGCTTTTCTTTCAGTGCATCGAAGGCCAGGCGCAGTGCGCCGTCGCCGGCGGGCTCCACGGTATCGAGGATCAGCTGATAGTCGCCGCGGCCCTCGAACAGCGAGACCTTGCCGCGCACCTTGACCGCCAGGCCGTCCTTCAATGCCTGGCGCACCCGCGCCGCGTTCTGCCGGAACAGCGCGCACCGCACCTGGGCGCCGCTGTCCTTGAGGGTGAAATACACATGGCCGGACGCCGGGCGGGCGAGGTTGGAGATTTCGCCTTCGACCCAGATATTGCTGAACACGTCTTCAAGCAACACCCGCGCGCGGCCGTTGAGCTGGCTGACAGTCAGGACTTCCCGGTCAAGGCCGAGTCTTGCAAAGGGATCTTTAATCATGGGGCGCAGTTTAAAGGCATTCGGCGAACAATCTCCATGAGTCAGCGCAAATCCCTTTGTAGGAGCGAGCTTGCTCGCGAGGTGTGTCAGTTGACACTGATCTGGCTGACACACCTTCGCGAGCAAGGGATACAGTCAGGCGCTGAACTCAAGGAAGATCGGGAATGGACGTGTTTGAACTGTTGCACCAATGGCCCTTCGGCGCCACCGACTGGCTGGTGATCGGCCTGGCTATTGCCCTGGCCTATATCGTGTTCGGCATCGCCGGATTCGGTACCGCCCTGGTGGCAGGGCCGATTCTGATCCTGTTCATGCCCCTGTCGAAGATCGTGCCGCTGCTGGTGCTGCTGGATTTCGTCGCGGCGTTTGGCAATCTGCTGCCCTCGCGGCGGGATGTGGCCAGGCCCGAGTTGCTGCGCTTGTTGCCCTGCATGGCGGTGGGCTGCACCTTTGGGGTGATTTTCCTGCTGAACCTGCATTCCGAGGTGTTGCTGCTGTTGATGGGGCTGTTTATTAGCGCCTATGCGATTTACAGCCTGTGGGTCAAAACCCGTCCGACGCAATTATCCGCGGCCTGGGCCGTGCCGATGGGTACGGTGGGCGGGATGTTCGGGGCGTTGTTTGGCAGTGGCGGCTTTTTATATGCGATCTATTTGAACAGCCGGCTGCCCAAGGAGGCCGCCCGGGCTACCCAGAGCGCGCTGATCAGTTGCAGCACCGTGGTGCGCTTGAGCCTGTTTGCCGTCGCGGGGGTGTATGCCGAGCTACCCTTGTTGGTATTGGCCCTGTGTTTGTTGCCGGCCATGGCAGTGGGGCTGTGGATCGGTCGGCGGTTGACCATGAGATTGTCCCGCGAGGCGTTCGTGCGGCTGGTGACCTGGCTGGTGCTGGCCAGCGGGATTGCCTTGATCGGGCGGTATTTGAGCACTTGACCGGATTTTGTCAGGGATTAAGCTGCCGGCCGCCCTGGCGCCTTCGCGGGGCAAGCCCCGCAAGGCGGTCAAACGACACACCGCAGAAACATCCATTTTATGCAGTAGGGGCTTGCGACCATGGAACTCCTCAAAGCATCAATCGTCCCGAAAACTCTCCAC
>NZ_MULM01000025.1:0-3580 GCF_002029345.1 Pseudomonas sp. VI4.1 | reverse complement strand
GACGATCCCCTGTAGGAGCTGGCTTGCCAGCCGAAGGCGGCCCTAGGCCCCACACAAACTCCCAGAACTGTCATCAACCTCGACTAGGCTCAGCAGGCCAATCCCCCCGAGCCCCCACCCATGTTCAAACGGCTTGCCCCCTGCTGTTCCCTGGCTGCTGCTCAGCCTCCCGGCCCGCGCCGAAAACTGGCCTGGCGCTCAATGGTCAACCGCCCCGGCAGTCACCGGCCCGGCACTGCAGGCCCTGGAGGCTTACGCCTTCCCACCCCGCGACGACACCACCCGCCAAGGCATCCGCACCGATGCCTTGCTGGTGATCCGCGACGGTCAACTGATCTATGAGCGCTACGCCGGCCCGACCACTGCCGACACCCCGCACCTGACCTGGTCTATCAGCAAAAGCCTGATGGCCACGGTCCTCGGCGTGGCCTATGGCGAGGGTCTGTTCAAGCTCGATGACCCGGTGCTGAAGTTCTATCCAGCGATGCAAAAGCACCCGACCATGACCATGGCCGATCTGCTGCACTGGGCGTCGGGGCTGGACTGGCAGGAAGACTATGAATACGCACCGTTGAAGTCGTCGGTGGTGGCCATGCTCTATACCCGTGGCCGCCAGGATATTGCCGCGTTCACCGCTGGCCACGACGGCTACGCCCAGCCCGGCCAGGCCTTCCGTTATTCCAGTGGTGACACCAATCTGCTGTCGGCGGCGCTGAAAACCATTGTCGGTCCGACGCGGTACCCGGACTACCCATGGACCGCGCTGTTCGAACCTTTGGGGATTGACCATGCGGTCTGGGAAACCGATGCCAGCGGCACCTTCGTCGCCTCGTCCTATGCCTACCTCACCGCCCGGGACCTGGCACGGGTCGGCCTGCTGATGGCCCGCGACGGACGCTGGGGCGATCGACAACGGGTGCCCAAAGACTGGGTCGCCTTCAGCCGCACACCATTCGCCCGCTACCAGGCCAATCAGGACGAAGCAGTGCCCGGCGGCCATTGGTGGCTCAATCGCCCGATAGAGAGGGGGGCAACCCCCTGGCCCGACGCTCCCGCCGACACGTTCGCCGCACTGGGTCATTGGGGGCAGGCGATGTACGTGATGCCCGGCGAACGCCTGGTGATCGTGCGCTACGGCGATGATCGCGACGGCAGCTACCGACACAACGAACTGCTCAAGCTCGCGCTCAAGGCCTTTGTCGCGAAGGAGCAACCATGAACCGCCGCGGTTTTGTTCGTCGCCATCCGTTCAACACGTTGTGGTTGATCCTGTCGGTCGTCTTGCTCGGCTGGATCTGGCAGGAGCGGGTGGCGCTGTGGGCATTCCCGGACATCATCAGCGCCTACACCGCCAAGGAATATTGCTCATGCCGGTACGTGATGGCTAACGACGCCGGGTATTGCCGTGGCTATGTAAAGCAGTGGTTGCCCATCAGCGGGTTTACCGATGACGCGGCGAGCAAGCGTGTGACGGTCAGCGGCCTGGGGCGCAGCAACAGCGCGGTGTGGGTTGGTGAGCGGCAGGGGTGTCGCCTGCTGCCCTGAACAGATCGGTTTTTGTAGGAGCATGGATTACCGGCGATGGCGATCTCAATGGTGCCTTCGCTGGCAAGCCAGCTCCTACAGGGGCGATCTTTGGATCTTCGCGGTTTGCAACCCGCCTCAGGGCGGTTAAGGTTCGCTCAGGTTTATTTGCCCCCACGAGTCTCTATGTTCAACCGCTCCCTGTTCAAAACCCTCGCTTTCCTGCTCCTGGCCGGCGCCTCGTTATCGGCCCATGCCAATTGGTACCTGGACGGCGAGTCCTCGCGGCTATCGTTCATCAGCACCAAAAACGCCAACATTTCCGAAGTGCAACGCTTTCTGGTACTGCACGGCAAGGTCAGCCCCACGGGCCTGGCCGAGGTGGAAGTCGAGCTGGAGTCGGTGAACAGCGGCATCCCCTTGCGCGATGAGCGCATGCGCAAGGAGCTGTTCCAGATCCAGACATTCCCCGCAGCGTTGATCACCACGCAAATCGATCTGCGCCCGATCAATGACCTCGCGCCGGGTGCACAATTGGAATTGCGGTTGCCGTTGACGGTCGACCTGCATGGCAAGCAACACCAATACAACGCCGAACTGCTGGCGACGCGCCTTGATGATCGACGTTTTCAGGTGGTCACCCTCGAACCGCTGGTGATCAATGCCGAAGATTTCGACCTGGCACCAGGCCTGGAAAGCTTGCGCAAGGTCGCCGGCTTGTCGGCCATCAGTCTGTCGGTGCCGGTGGGTGCGGTACTGATTTTCACGGCGCGCTGACATGGCCGGCGCAATTTTCCCCTGGCGTGAAGGCAATGCGTTTGAGCTGCTGATCGACGGCCCGCAGTTTTTTCCGCGGATGCTGGTCGCGATTGCCCGCGCCGAAGAACAGGTGGAGCTGGAACTGTACCTGGTGGAGGCGGGCGCCTGTGCCGAAGCCATGGTCCAGGCGCTGGTCCAGGCCGCCGAGCGCGGTGTGCGGGTGCGGTGCCTGTTTGACGATTACGGCAGTCTGGCGTTCACGCTGACCCTGCGACAGCGGCTGATAACCGCGGGTGTCGAGCTGCGGTTCTACAATCGCCTGAGCTGGCGGCGCTGGGTGGGCAATTTCTACCGCGATCATCGCAAGCTGTTGCTGGTCGACCAGTGTCTGGCCGTGGTCGGCGGCACGGGCGTGACCGATGAATTCTGGACGCCGGGCGAAGACATCAGCGAATGGCACGAAGTGATGGTGGAAATCAGCGGTCCGCTGGTCATCGACTGGCAGTTGCTGTTCGATCGCCAATGGATCGCCAACCGCCATCGCCGTGCCTGGAAACCGGCGTCGAACTTCGGTCTGCCGCGTCTGCCGCGCATGCCGTCCATGGGCGAGGGCATGGGCCGGGTCGCGTATGCCGACGCCCGTCAGCACCGGGACATCCTGCAATCGCTGGTTCGCGCGCTGAACAGTGGCCAGCGGCGGATCTGGCTGGCCACCCCGTATTTCTTGCCGACCTGGAAAGTCCGGCGCTCACTGCGCCGGGCGGCCGCCCGCGGCGTCGATGTGCGCCTGCTGCTGACCGGGCCCCGCACCGACCACCCATCGGTGCGCTACGCCGGGCATCGCTACTACCCGCGACTGCTCAAGTCCGGGGTGAAGATCTTCGAATACCAGCCGTGTTTCCTGCACCTGAAAATGGTGCTGATCGACGACTGGGTGAGTATCGGCTCGTGCAACTTCGATCACTGGAACCTGCGGTTCAACCTGGAAGCCAACCTTGAAGCGCTGGATGCGGGGCTGACACGTGCGGTGGCGGCGAGTTTCGAGAAGGACTTTGCCCTGAGCCAGGAGGTCAGCCTCGAGGCGTGGCAACGCCGGCCGCTGTGGCGACGGGTGAAGCAACGGGTGTGGGGATGGGTGGACCGGCTGGTGGTGAACCTGCTGGATCGGCGGGGCTGACATCGGCCCTGAATCTGTTGGGTCGGCAGGGTTGAGATCGCCCCCCTGTAGGAGCTGGCTTGCCAGCGAAGGGGCCATAACATTCAACATCTTCGTTGGACGTTAAGCCGCCTTCGCTGG
>NZ_MULM01000026.1:0-3984 GCF_002029345.1 Pseudomonas sp. VI4.1 | reverse complement strand
GGTCCATAACATTCAACATCATCGTTGGACGTTAAGCCGCCTTCGCTGGCAAGCCAGCTCCTACAGGGATGCGGTGTGTCAGGGATTACAGCAGTTCAAAACTCTGCTGCGTCACGTCCTGTGAATCCAGGCCGATCTGCACATTGAACTTGCCCGGTTCCGCCACGTACTTGAGCTGGCCGTTGAAGAACTTCAGATCGTCCTCGGTGATGGTGAAGTGCACGACTTTTTGTTCGCCGGCCTTGAGCATGATTTTCTGGAAGTTCTTCAACTCCTTGACCGGTCGGATCATCGAGCCGGTCACGTCCTGGATGTACAACTGGACCACGGTTTCGCCGTCGCGCTTGCCGGTGTTTTTCAGCATGACGCTGGCGTCGAGCTTGCCGGTCTTGTTCAGCGTGGTCGAGGACAAGGCCATGTCGGTCAGGCTGAAATCGGTGTAGCTCAAGCCAAAACCGAACGCGAACAGGGGACCTGTGGTGTCATCGAAATACTGCGAGGTGTAGTTGCCCGGTTTGCCCGGCGTGAACGGCCGGCCGATGCTCAGGTGGTTGTAGTAGGTCGGAATCTGCCCCACCGAGCGCGGGAAGGTGATCGGTAGTTTGCCCGACGGGTTGTAGTCGCCGAACAGCACGTCGGCGATGGCGTTGCCGCCTTCGGTGCCGCTGAACCAGGTTTCCAGGATCGCGTCAGCCTGTTCCTTCTCTTCGAGAATCGATAGCGGGCGGCCGTTCATCAACACCAGCACCAGCGGTTTGCCAGTGCCTTTCAGTGCCTTGATCAGCTCGCGCTGGTTGACCGGAATATTCAGGTCGGTACGGCTCGACGACTCATGGGACATGCCACGGGACTCGCCCACGGCTGCGACGATGACATCGGCATCCTTGGCGGCCTTCACAGCCTCGTCGATCAGCACTTGGGCCGAGCGCGGGTCGTCCACCACTTCCGGGGCATCGAAGTTGAGGAAGTTCAGGTAATCGAGGACTTTCTTGTCGCCGGTGATGTTGGCGCCACGGGCGTAGATCAGCGTCGACTGTGCGCCCAACGCATGGGTCATGCCATCGAACAGGGTCACCGATTGAGCCGGCCGGCCCGCCGCGGCCCAGCTGCCCATCATGTCGATCGGCGCCTTGGCCAGCGGGCCGACCAGGGCGATTTTCGCAGTTTTCTTCAGCGGCAGGGTGTCGCCCTGGTTTTTCAGCAACACCAGGCTGCGGCGCGCGACATCGCGGGCCTCGCTGCGGTGCAGGCGGCTGTCGGCGTAGGTGTCGACCGGGTCATCCTCAGCCTTGCCGATGCGCAGGTACGGGTCCTTGAACAGGCCCATGTCGTATTTGGCGCCCAGCACGGCACGCACGGCATTGTCGATGTCGCTCTGCTGGATCTCGCCGGCCTTGAGCAGTCCTGGCAGTTCCTTGCCATAGAGCGTGTCGTTCATGCTCATGTGGATGCCGGCCTTGATGGCGAGCTTCGCGGCTTCGCGACCGTCACGGGCGACGCCGTGCTTGATCAGTTCGAAAATCGCCCCGTGGTCGCTGACGGCCAGGCCCTTGAAGCCCCATTGCTGGCGCAACAGGTCATTCATCAGCCAGGTGTCGGCGGTGGCCGGCACGCCGTTGATCGAGTTCAGCGCAACCATCACCCCACCGGCACCGGCGTCGATCGCGGCGCGGTACGGCGGCAGGTAGTCCTGGTACATCTTGACCGGGCTCATGTCGACGATGTTGTAGTCGCGACCGCCCTCGACCGCGCCGTACAAGGCAAAGTGCTTGACGCTGGCCATGATGCTGTCGGCCGCGTTTGCGCCCGCGCCCTGGAAGGCTTTGACCATGACACCGGCGATGCGCGACACCAGGTAAGTGTCTTCGCCGAAGCCTTCGGAGGTGCGGCCCCAGCGTGGGTCGCGGGAGATATCGACCATCGGCGCGAAAGTGATGTCGAGGCTGTCCGCCGCGGCTTCCTTGGCGGCGATGCGCCCGGACAGGCCGATGGCGTCCATGTCCCAGCTCGAAGCCAAGGCTATCGGAATCGGGAAAATCGTGCGGTGGCCGTGGATCACGTCATAGGCGAAGAACATCGGGATCTTCAGCCGGCTGCGCATGGCCGCGTCCTGCATCGGACGGTTTTCCGGGCGGGTGATCGAGTTGAACGTGCCGCCGATGTTGCCGGCGGCGATTTCCTGCCGGATCAGCTCCCGGGGCATTTCCGGGCCGATGCTGATCAGGCGCAGCTGACCGATTTTTTCATCGAGGGTCATTTGCTTCATCAGGTTGCTGACGAAGGCGTCCTTGTTCTCCAGAGGTGCGGGCGTCGTGGCGGCCAATACGGTATGACTGGCCAGGCTGACGAACAGGCCCAGCAAACACAGCTTCTTCATGAATGGTTTTCTCTAAAGCCTAAACGGCAGTGAATACGCGCCGGTCAGCCAAAATTGAGGGAGCGACTATTGTTGTTCAGGTAAATGCAGCACACTTCTATCGTGTTTTAGCGCTGGGGCATCTTTTAGCCCATTGGCTCGATGCATGCCAGTGGCGGCACAGATTATGCCCCAAGAGCCGTCTCAAAGTTCGCAGGTTGTTTTTCAACGGAATGTGCAAGGGAGCGTCAACCAGATGAACGTACGACACCACTATCGATACAGTCTGCGGGTCGCAGCCTTGATGTTACTGACCAGCTTGCTGGCCGGCTGCGGCATCAACAATATTCCGACCCTCGACGAACAGGCCAAGGCCGCCTGGGGCCAGGTGCAGAACCAGTACCAGCGCCGCGCCGACCTGATCCCCAACCTGGTGGAAACGGTCAAGGGCTACGCGCAGCATGAACAGGAGACCTTGACCGCGGTGGTCGAAGCCCGGGCCAAGGCCACTTCGATTCAGGTCGATGCCAACACCCTGGACAACCCGGAGAAACTCAAACAGTTCCAGCAGGCCCAGGATCAGCTGACCGGCGCATTGAGCCGGTTGATGGTGGTCGTCGAGCGCTATCCGGATCTCAAGGCCAACCAGAACTTCCTCGCGTTGCAGTCGCAGCTTGAAGGCACCGAGAACCGCATCGCCGTGGCGCGACGGGATTTCATTCTGGCGGTGCAAAAGTACAACACCGAAATCCGCACCTTCCCCGGTCGCCTGTGGCACACGGTGATGTACAGCGATCTGCCCGTGCGCGAGACCTTCGAGGCCACCAGCCCCGATGCGCAGAAAGCGCCTGAAGTGAAGTTCAAGTAAGCGCCGGTTCAGGTTAGATGCGTCACCATGGATGAGGTTGCCAATGCGCGTGTTGAAAGTTGGCCTGGTGCTGTTGCTCTGGGTGTTGGCCCTGACGGTCCAGGCCGAATTGAAGTTTCCGCAACTGACCGGGCGGGTGGTGGACAACGCCGCAATGATCGAGCCGTCGGTGCGCGAGCAGCTCACCCAGCAGCTAGACGCCCATGAAAAGGCCACCGGTGAACAGTTGGTGGTGGTCACGTTGCCGGATCTGCAGGGCACTGACATCGCGGACTTCGGTTATCAGCTCGGGCGCCACTGGGGCATCGGCCAGAAGGACAAGAACAACGGCGCGTTGCTGATCGTCGCTCGCGATGAGCGCAGGTTGCGCATCGAAGTCGGTTATGGCCTGGAAGAGCGCCTGACCGATGCGCAGAGTTCGGTGATCATCAATCAGGTGATCACCCCGGCGTTCAAGGCCGGCAACTTCAGCAAGGGCATCAGCGACGGGGTCGCGGCGATGCTGGTGGTGCTGGGAGGAAACCCGCTGGATGAACCGTCCACGGTGTACGAGTCCCGAGGCGATCAGCAAAGCGACTTCGTTTCGCGGCATCCGGGGTTGCTGGTGTTTCTGGTGATGCTGTTCATCCTGACGATGTTCGTCTGCCAGGTGCTCGGTATCCTGCCAAGCGGGGGGCGGTGGCGGCCGAGGCGCTCGGGAGGCGGGTTTGGCGGAGGCGGTTTTGGTGGTGGTGGCGGCGGGGGCTTTAGTGGCGGCGGG
>NZ_MULM01000171.1:0-118767 GCF_002029345.1 Pseudomonas sp. VI4.1 | reverse complement strand
CAAGTGCGCGAAGAGGCGGCCACCACCCTGGGCAAGGTCGGGCACGCCGACGCCGGGCCGGCGCTGGTCGAGGCCCTGGGCGACGATTACTGGCAAGAGCGCCTGCGCGCCACCCGCAGTCTCGGCCGCTTGCGGTATGCCCCGGCCCTCGCCGCGCTGATCGAAACCCTCGGTCATCGCATCAGCAACCTGCGTAAGGAAGCCGCGCTGGCCCTTGGAGAACTGCAGGACAAAGGCGCCATCGCGCCCTTGCAGGCGGCACAGGACGATGGCGATCCGGAAGTGCGCAAAGCCGTGCGCATCGCGTTGAGTCAGTTGCAATGAACCCGCTGGCCATTGGTAATTCCCAGGGTAAACAGCAACTGCGCCTGAACTGGCCGGATGGTCGTGAGCAATTGCTCGACCACGCTGAATTGCGTCGGCAATGCCCGTGTTCGCAGTGCCGGGCGTTTCGGTTGCAAGGGTTGACGGTGAAAGTCGATGAGCGCATCCGCGTGATTGAACTCAACCAGCAAGGCTACGGCCTGCAACTGATCTTCAGCGACGGCCACGAACGCGGGATCTACCCGTGGCCCTATCTCTCAGGACTCACCTGAACCTGTAGGAGCTGGCTTGCCAGCGAACGCGTCCTTGAGCCTTGTGATGATCTTTCGGCCGCCTTCGCTGGCAAGCAGCTCCTACAGGTGCTTGCCAGGAAAACACCAAAAGAGTACAAATGTACTCCATGACGACTCTAACTCCCCGCCGTACCGCCATCCTGACCTTCATCCGCGAGCGAATCGCCGAGCACGGTCAGTCCCCGAGCCTCGCTGAAATCAGCGAGGCGTTCGGTTTCGCCTCCCGCAGCGTGGCGCGCAAGCATGTGCTGGCGCTGACCGAAGCCGGTTTCATCGAGGTCAATGCGCATCAGGCCCGGGGCATTCGCTTGCCCGGGCAACCGGCGCGGCCCGAGCTGCTGGACATTGCGGTACTGGGGCGGGTGGCGGCGGGGGCGCCGATCGGGGCCGATGCCGAGGTGCACAGCCGCTTGCTGCTGGACCCGTCGATGTTCTCCCGGGTGCCGGATTACATGTTGCGGGTCCGGGGCGACTCCATGATCGAGGACGGCATTCTCGACGGTGACCTGGTGGGTGTGCATCGCAATCCGGAGGCCGTCAACGGCCAGATCGTCGTGGCGCGGCTCGATGGAGAAGTCACCATCAAGCGTTTCGAGCGGGTCGGCGATGCACGTGCGCCTGTTGCCGCGCAACCCGGCGTATCAGCCGATCATCGTTCGCGCAGATCAGGACCTGGCCATCGAAGGGGTGTTCTGCGGTCTGGTGAGGCAAGGGTGATGGGCGCCGTCGTTGCGTTGGATGCGCTGTTCAATGGCGGCCAGGTCTGGCGGGGCCGGCCTGCGCCACCGGCCGCCAGCCCGCAACCCACCGGGCATGCCGCGCTGGATGCGGCCTTGCCCACGGGCGGCTGGCCGGAAGCGGCGTTGACGGAGATCCTCCTGGCCGGGCAGGGCGTCGGCGAGTTGCAACTGGTATGGCCGGCGCTGGCGCGGTTGTCGGCGGCGGGTGAACGCATCGTGCTGGTGGCGCCGCCCTACGTGCCGTATCCCCAGGCGTGGCAGAGCGCCGGGGTCGATCTGCGCCAGTGTCGATCATCCAGGCCAGCGAGCGCGATGCGCTGTGGGCGGCGGAACAATGCTTGCGTTCGGGCAGTTGCGGCGCGGTGTTGTGCTGGCCGCACAAGGCCGATGACCGCGCTTTGCGCCGCTTGCAGGTGGCGGCGGAAACCGGCTCGACCCTGGCATTCGCCTACCGCTCGATCCATGAAGCCATCAACCCTTCGCCCGCCGCCTTGCGCATTGCCATCGACGCCAGGCCTGCGCAGTTGCGGGTGCTCAAGTGCCGGGGCGGGTTGGCGCGGTCGGCGCCGATTGCCTTCCCGGTGGGGCATTGAGGTTGCCATGCGCTGGGTGTGCATTCTCTTCCCGCAATTGGCGCTGGACGCGGTCTGCGTCATCGCGCCGACCCCGATGAGCCGCTGGCGCTGCTGAGCGGCCCGGCCCAGCGTCGGGTGTTGCAGGCGGTCAACGCTTCGGCGCGGGCGCTGGGCTTGCGTCCGGGCCAGTCGATGACGGCTGCGCAGGCCCTGAGCAAGGGTTTTGTCACGGCGGAATACGACGCTGCCGAGATCGAGCACTGGCAGCAGTTTCTCGCCGCCTGGGCCTATCGGTTCAGCTCCCAGGTCAGCGTGCATTACCCGCGGGCGGTGGTGTTTGAAATCGAATCCAGCCTGGGGTTGTTCGGGCCCTGGCCGCACTTCGAAGCACGCTTGCGTGCCGAACTGGGCGAAGCTGGGGTTTCGCCACCGCATCGTTGCCGCGCCCAACCCGGTGGCGGCGCGGGTATTGGCCAATGCCTATGACGGTCTGGTGGTGCCCGACGATCAAGCCTTGCAGTATCACCTGGGGCAGTTGCCCATTGACCGCATCGGGTTGGAGGCGGGGGTCGCCACGGCGTTGTCGCGCATGGGCTTGCGCACCCTGAGTCAGGTGCAGGCGTTGCCCCGGCAGAGCCTGGCCCGGCGTTTCGAGGCCCAGGTGCTCAAGCACCTGGATGCCCTGCTGGGCGCCCGTCGGCTGGCGCTGGCGTTCTACTTGCCGCCGGACCGGTTCCGATGTGCGCATCGAGCTCAATTTCGATGTGCAGTCCCATCAGGCGCTGCTGTTTCCGTTACGCCGCCTGACCTGTGATCTTGCTGCTTTCCTCTGTGGCCGGGACAGCGGCGTGCAGCGCTTTGACCTGCACCTGGAACATGCCGGGTTACCGGACAGCGTGATCAAGGTCGGCCTGCTCAGCGCCGAGCGCGATCCGGCGATGCTCTTCGAGCTGGCCCGGGGGCGGCTGGAACAGGTCCGGGTCGAGGCCCCGGTGCGCGGTTTTCGTCTGCGCGCCGAAGACTTGCCAGCCTTCGTTCCCCAGTATCAGGAACTGTTCGACGACCGCCCGCAGCAGTCCTTGCCCTGGGAGCAACTGCGCGAACGCCTGCGCGCGCGGCTCGGGGATGATGCGGTGCAGGGCTTGCGGTTCCAGGCCGATCACCGGCCGGAGTGTGCGTGGCAGGCCAGTGTCGACAGTCAGCCCTGTGCGGAGTTGTCGGGCGTGCAACGACCGGGTTGGCTGCTGACCGAACCCTTGGCGGTCCACGAAAGCTCGACGCGCATCCTCATGGGGCCGGAACGCATCGAGTCCGGTTGGTGGGACGGCGCCGACGTGCGCGCGATACTACCTGGTCGAAACCCGTTCCGGCCAGCAGGGCTGGGCCTATCGGGCGGTGGGTGAGGGCGGCCCGTTATGGCTGCAGGGCTGGTTCGCATGACGATCGATTATGCCGAGCTGCATTGCCTGTCGAACTTCAGTTTCCAGCGCGGAGCCTCCAGTGCCCTCGAACTCTTTCAACGGGCGAAAAAACAGGGCTATCAAGCCTTGGCGATTACCGATGAATGTACGTTGGCCGGTATCGTTCGCGCCTGGCAAGCGGCCAAATCCGTGGAACTGCCGCTGATCATCGGCAGCGAGATCCGCATCGACCACGGTCCGAAACTGGTGCTGCTGGTGGAAAACCTCGAGGGTTACCAGACCCTGTGCCGACTGATTACCCGGGCCCGACGCCGCACGCAAAAAGGCCAGTATCAGGTGCTGCGCGAAGACTTCAGCGAATCGATGCCGGGACTGTTGGTGTTGTGGGTACCGGACGCGGTCGATGACGTTGAAACCGGTCGCTGGCTGCAGCAGACCTTTGCCGAACGGCTGTGGCTGGCGGTCCAGTTGCATCGCGGCCAGGACGATAGCCGCCGGCTGCACGAGCTGCTGGGGCTGGCAAGGGCGCTGCGCATCCCGGCGGTGGCCAGCGGCGATGTGCACATGCATGCACGCGGGCGGCGCGCCTTGCAGGACACCATGACCGCGATCCGTCATCACCTGCCGGTGGCCGAGGCCGGGTTGCGCCTGCACCCCAATGGCGAGCGCCATCTGCGCAGCCTCGAGGCCTTGGGCGAGCTGTATCCGCAAGCATTGCTCGATGAAACGCTGAACATCGCCCGGCGCTGCACGTTCGACCTCGGCCAGTTGCGTTATCAGTACCCTCGGGAGCTGGTGCCCGAGGGGCACACGGCCACCTCCTGGCTGCGGGTGCTGACCGAGCAGGGCATTGCGTGGCGTTGGCCACAAGGCCCGCAAGCCAAGGTATTGCTGCAGATCGACAAGGAACTGGAGCTGATCGCCGAGCTGGGCTATGAAAGCTATTTCCTCACGGTTCACGACATTGTGCGGTACGCCCGCGAGCAACGGATTCTTTGTCAGGGTCGTGGTTCGGCCGCCAACTCGGCGGTGTGCTTTGCCCTGGGGATCACGGAAATCGATCCGGATCGCACTACGCTGTTGTTCGAGCGCTTTCTCTCCAGGGAACGCAACGAACCGCCGGACATCGACGTCGATTTCGAACACGAGCGGCGTGAAGAAGTCCTGCAGTACGTGTTCCGGCGTTATGGCCGCACCCGCGCGGCGCTGACCGCGGTGGTCAGCACCTATCACTCGGCCGGCGCGGTGACGCGACGTGGCCAAGGCCTTGGGGTTGCCGCCGGACCAGGTCAATGCCCTGGCCGATTGCTGCGGCCACTGGAGCGATGAAACACCCCCCGTGGAGCGCCTGCGCGAAGGCGGTTTCGACCCCGACAGCCCGGTGCTGCGCCGGGTGCTGAGCCTGACCGGGCAGTTGATCGGCTTCCCCCGGCACCTGTCCCAGCACCCCGGCGGCTTCGTGATTTCCGAGCAGCCCCTGGACAGCCTGGTGCCGGTGGAAAACGCCGCCATGGCCGATCGCACCATCATCCAGTGGGACAAGGACGACCTGGACGCGGTCGGGCTGCTCAAGGTCGATATTCTGGCCTTGGGCATGCTCAGCGCGATTCGCCGCTGCTTTGATCTTTTGCGTCGTCACCGCCACCTGGACCTGAGCCTGGCGACGATCCCGGCCGAGGATTCGCCAACCTACGACATGATCGGCCATGCCGACACCGTCGGCGTGTTCCAGATCGAGTCGCGGGCACAGATGTCGATGCTGCCCAGGCTCAAGCCCCGGACCTTCTACGACCTGGTGATCGAGGTCGCGATCGTGCGGCCGGGGCCGATCCAGGGCGGCATGGTTCACCCTTACCTGCGGCGGCGAAACAAGGAAGAGCCCGAGACCTATCCCTCCCCGGAACTGGAGGCCGTGCTCAAACGCACCCTGGGCGTGCCACTGTTCCAGGAACAGGTGATGCAGATCGCCATCGTGGCCGCCGACTACAGCCCCGGCGAAGCCGATCAATTGCGTCGCTCCATGGCTGCCTGGAAACGCCATGGCGGACTGGAGCCGCACAAGGATCGCCTGGCCGCCGGGATGAAGAAAAATGGCTATACGCCCGAGTTCGCCGCGCTGATCTTCGAACAGATCAAAGGCTTTGGCAGCTACGGGTTCCCCGAGTCCCATGCCGCCAGTTTTGCCTTGCTGACCTACGCCAGTTGCTGGTTGAAATGTCACGAGCCGGCGGCCTTCGCCTGTGCGCTGATCAACAGCTGGCCCATGGGTTTCTACAGCCCGGACCAGATTCTGCAGGACGCGCGCCGGCACCACTTGCAGATTCGCCCGGTCGACGTGCGGGCCAGTGACTGGGATTGCAGCCTGGAACCGATCAGCGGCGCGCAGCCGGCGATTCGCATGGGCTTGCGGATGATCAAGGGGTTTCGCGAGGTCGATGCCGGCGGATCGAAGCGGCCCGTGCCAAGGGGGTCTTCATCGACATTGCCGACCTCGGTGCACGGGCGCGACTCGATGCCCGCGCCCAGGAACAACTGGCCGATGCCGGGGCCCTGCGCGGCCTGGCCGGTGACCGGCATCGGGCGCGCTGGGAGGTGGCGGGGGTGCAGAAACAGCTCGGTTTGTTTGCCGGGCTGCCGAGCCAGGAGGAAGACGCGGTGGCATTGCCCAAACCCACCGTGGGCGAGGACCTGCTGGCCGATTACACCAGTGTCGGCACCACCCTCGGGCCACATCCGCTCGCCCTGCTGCGGGATGAATTGAAAGCCCGGCGTTGCCGCAGTTCGAAAGAGCTCATGGCGGTCGAGCACGGCCGCCCGGTCAGCGTCGCCGGGCTGGTGACCGGCCGGCAACGCCCGGGCACCGCCAGTGGCGTGACCTTCGTCACCCTGGAAGACGAGTTCGGCAACGTCAACGTGGTGGTCTGGCGCGACCTGGCCGACCGGCAGCGACAGGTGCTGGTCGGCTCGCAGTTGCTCAAGGTCGACGGGCGTTGGGAAAAAGAGGGCGAGGTGCGCCACCTGATTGCCGGACGCTTGAGTGACCTGAGCCCGTTGCTGGTCGGCATCAGCGTGCGCAGCCGGGATTTCCGCTGATCCCGCACATCCCCCTGTAGGAGCCGGCTTGCCGGCGAATGCGTCAGCACATCCAACAACTCTGTGGCTGACCCGCCGCCTTCGCCAGCAAGCCGGCTCCTACAGATCGGTGGTCCTGATCTCGCGGATTATTTGGCCTCAGGCCAAAACCGCTGCCCACCCCCCGGCGCATCCGTCCACGCTTGCAGCGACCGGGTCGGCAAATCGAAATAATCCCGGGTACGCGCATACCCATGGCCACCCATCCGGCCAATCGCATCGAGCCCCAGTTGATCGATATACAGGGTTTTTGGATCGATCAACTCATCCCGCACATGGGCCATCAGCACTTCACCCAAGATGATCTCCCGCGACTGGCCGATGGACAGCGCCATCATCTGGCGGCATTCCAGCGCCACGGGGGCTTCGCCGATCCTCGGGCATTTGACGGTCGTGCCAGCAATCGCGGTGAGGCCCGCGGCCGTCAGTTCGTCGAAGCCCGGGGCGAAGGGCACGGCGCAGACGTTCATGGCTTCCACCAGGGCATCGCTGACGATGTTCACGGTGAATTCCTGATTGAGCTGGATGTTGCGGGTGGTGTCCTTGGGGCTCTGGTCACCGTAGTTTTCCACGCCCAGTGCGAGGATCGGCGGATCGGCGGAGAGGGCGTTGAAGAAGCTGAACGGCGCAGCGTTGATCCGGCCTTCGCCGTCGATGGTGGTGACCAGGGCAATCGGCCGTGGCACCACGCTGCCGATCAGGATCTTGTATTTATCCCGCGCACTCAATGTGCTGAAGTCGAAGCTTTGCATGGGCAGAAACCTCTAGAGAAGTGGATCGATGGTGCTCAATGGCACCTGTGCGCTGTAGTCGTCGGCGAACGGGATGGCCGGTTGGAACAGGCCTCTCCAGTCGGGTTGGCCAAAAGCCCGGTCACTGTGGCTGCGCATCAGTTTTTCGAATTGGCGTTGCGCCTGGCGTTGCAGGGCGGGGTAGTCGACCCCTTGAACCTGGCCGTCTTGCATGACACAGCGGCCGTCGATGTAGCTGGCGATGCAGTCGTCACCGCGCCGGCCGAGCAGCAGGTTTTTCAACGGATCGAACAGCGGTCCCAGGTGCAGGCCGCGCAGGCTGAACACCGTGATGTCGGCCTTGGCGCCCGGTGCCAGACGCCCGAGATCATCGCGGCCCAAGGCCCTGGCGCCGCCGAGGGTCGCGGCGTTGTACAGGTCCAGCGTGCTGGTCAGCGAGTTGCCGCCCTCCAGCAAGCGAGCGATGTTCAAGCCCTGGCGCATGTTCTCCAGCAAGTCCGCCGGCCAGGTGTCGGTACCCAGCGCGAAGTTGATGCCCTTGGCCCGATAGCGCCCGAAGGAATTCAGCGCCTCGCCATCCCGGGCAAACACCACCGGGCAATGCACCAGGCTGGCGCCGCCGTCCACGATGCGTTGCAGGTCGTCATCGCCGTGGGTGTAGAGGCCGTGGGGCAGCAGGCTGCGCGGGGTCAACAGCTCCAGTTGTTCCAGCCACGCCAGGGGCGAGACGCGCGCAGTTGCTCGACCATCGCCACCTCGCCAAGCCCTTGGCAGCAGTGCAGACGCATCGGCGCATTCAGTTCCCGGCTCAGCGCGGCAGTGCGTTGCAGCAGCGCCGGGGTACAGGTCTGGATGCGATCCGGCAGCAGTGCGCCGCGAATCAGGTCGCCCTGGGCGCCGTCGAAGTCATGGAAAAACCGCGCGGCGGCCGCAAGTCCGGCCATCCCCCGGGCCTCGTCCCAGTGATGCCCGAGACTGGCATCGGCGCGCCAGTAACTCATGCCGCTCATGTAGCAGGGACCGAGGTAAGTGCGCAGCCCCAGCTCACCGGCGATCCCGGCCACCGCGGCAAATTCGTCGTAGGTCTCGGCCCACTCGCGGTAGTACATCGAGGTGATCGGCATGGCCGTGGTGATGCCGTTGCGGATCAGCTGAGTGAAGGCGTAGCGGTATTTGAAAATCTCTTCCTCCGCGGTGTAGCTCTCCCGCGGGCCGGCCGCCAGGTAGTCCTCGGACCACATTCGGCCCATGGCCCGCTCATCGCCGTTGTCGAGTGTCAGCACCGTGGAATCCAGATCCCCGAGCGCATCCAGATCGATGAAGCCCGGCCCGATCAAGGCATTGCCGTAATCGATCCACTGATCCACCGGCCCCGGATAATCGCGCCCGACAAACAGGATGCACGTGCCTTCGAACACCACTTCGCCGTCGCGCCACAGCACATGTCGCTGGCCATCGAAGCCGACGACACAGCTGGATTTCAGGCCGATGCGCTTCACAGACGACTGTCCAGTAAAGACCCGCCGGCGGCGATCAGCCTGCCTGCCCGATACACCTGGCGCACTGGCCGCGAGACCACGGCCTCACCCAGGGTTTGCACCGGCAGCAGCAGGAAGTCCGCCGCGTGGCCGATCTCCAGCCCATAACCTTTACAGCCCAATGCCCGGGCGCCATTGACCGTCGCCGCCTCGAACGCCGCCGCCAGTTCCTCGTCCTTGCTCAAGTCGAAACGAAACGCCAGCAACATCGCCCGTTCCAGCATGTCGCCGTTGCCCATGGGCGACCAGGCGTCACGAATGCCGTCCGAACCCAGGCAAACGTTGACCCCGGCTTCGCGCAGGGCGAGGAACGGTGGCACCGCGCAGTCGGCGGGTGCCGAACTCATCAATGAAATATTCAGTGCCGCCAGACGGTCGGCCACGGGTTTGACCTGACTCCACGGCAACATCCCGAGGCAGTAAGCATGACTGATCATCACCCGACCCTGACGCGCGAAACGCTCGGTGTAGTCGGCGATCAGCGCGATCTGCCACAGGCCCAGTTCACCTTTGTCATGCAGGTGGATGTCGACGCCGCGATCGACTCGCTGGCCAGCTTGAAGACGAAGTCGAGTTGGGCGATCGGGTCGTTGTCGATGCCGCAGGGGTCGAGGCCTCCGACGTTCTCCACGCCCAGGGCCATGGCTTCGCGCATCAGCTCGGCAGTGCCGGGGCGGCTGATCAGGCCGGTTTGCGGGAACACCACCAGTTGCAGGTCGATCAGGTCGCGGTAGGTTTCGCGCAGTTGCTGCATGGCGTCGACATGGCGCAGGCCGAAGTCGGGGTCGATATCGACGTGACAGCGCAGGGTCAGCGACCCGCGGGCGATGCAGTTTTCCAGCAGGGCGCCGGCCCGTCGGGCAATCGGGGCGTCGATTTCCCGCAGTACCCGGCGTCGTTGGCGATGTAGTCCTTGAGGGTCGGGCCGGCGCTGTTGGGGCGCCAGGGCTGGCCCCAGAGGGTTTTATCGAGGTGGACGTGGCTTTCCACCAGGGCCGGGGTGAGGAGGTGGTTCTGGCCGTCGATGTCGGTGGCGGTCAGCGGTGCGCTGGTGGCCGGGCGCCGAGCTTTGAACAGGCCGTTTTCCAGAAGCAGGTCTTCGGCGGGGGCGCCGTAGGGGCGCACATTGCGCAGCCAGCGTGGGTGGGTCATTGCATACCTCGAATTGTGTAGTGTTTGGGCCGGGCCTCTTCGCGAGCAAGCCCGCTCCCACAGGGGGTATGGGTTGAACAGAAAAAATGTGGACAACCCTGTCGACCTGCTCGCGAATTTTGTGTTGTATGGACGGGCCTCTTCGCTGGCAAGCCAGCTCCTACAGGGGGCTCGGTTGGCACACCATTTTTGTTCCAGCACAAAAACCTGTGGGAGCGGGCTTGCCCGCGAAGGCCGCGACTCGGTTTCAAGCCTGGCACTTAACCCTTGAGCTTCGCCCAGATCCGGTCCTGCAACTCCCGCGCCTTGTTGCTGCACTCTTTCTCCGGGCGCAGGCGCGAGGCGAATTCATCCGGCATGTTGATGGCGTCCATCACCCGCCATTTGGCGTCGATCAAGGTGTCGCTCTGGATGCCGTTGGCGTAGGCAATGGCGTTGGACACGGCGGCGGCGTTTTCCGGTTTCATCATCCAGTCGATGAACACCTTCGCGTTGCCCGGGTGCGGCGCGCTTTTCGGTACGGCGAAGTTGTCCTGGAACATCGCCAGGCCTTCACGGGGATACACATACTTGATCGTGCTCTTCTGCAACGTGGCCCGAGCGGTGGAGCCGTTCCAGTTCTGCATCATGATCACTTCACCGGACGCCATGCGGTCGACGGTGTTGTCGGAGCTGTACATCTTCAGGAAGGGTTTCTGTTTTTGCAGCAGTTCCAGGATGCGCTTGGCGTCCTGGGGGTTTTCGCTGCATTCATCGACGTTCAGGTAATGGCTGGCGGCGTTGATCACGCTGCTGGAGGTGTCGAGGGCGGCGAGTTGGCCTTGCAGTTCCTTGCGCGGTTCGAAGAACTCTTTCCACGAGTCGTCCAGCTGGCCACCGGGCACTCGCGCGCTGTCATAGGAAAACCCGGTGGTGCCCCACAGGTACGGCGCCGAGAATTTGCGCCCGGGGTCGAAGCTCGGGTTGCGGAATGCCGGTTTGACGTACTGGAAGTTGGGCAGGCTCGAGGCATCGAATGCCAGCAGCAAGTCCTGCTTGATCAGGGTTTGCATGATCGACTGCGACGGCACGATCACGTCATACGCCGCGCCGCCGGCCTGCAACTTGGCCAGCAGGGTTTCGTTGCTGTCGTAGCCATCCATGGTGACCTTGATGCCGGTTTCCTTTTCGAACTTCGCCAGCAGTTCGACCGGGTAGTAGTCGGTCCAGTTGTAGAAGAACAGTTGCTTGGGCTCGGCGGCCTGTGCGAACACCGTGAAGCAACTCAGGGCAAGACCGGCAACAGCGAAACGCATGCTTTTTGTTTTTTTCATTAGAGAACGCTCCAGGCTCATTGGTGTTTGCCGCGCTGTCCCAGCCAGAAGGCCAGCACCACCAGCACGATGGAAATCAGCAGCATCAGGGTCGAGATCGCGTTGATCTCCGGGGTCACACCGGCCTTGATCGCCGAGAAGATGTACACCGGCAAGGTCGTGGAGCCCGGGCCGGCAACGAAGAAGGTCATGATGAAATCATCGAGACTGACCACGAACGCCAGCACCGAACCCGACAACACCGCCGGCCACAGCAGCGGCAGGGTCACCCGGCGAAACACCTGCCAGGGGTTGGCGTACAGATCGTTCGCCGCCTCCAGCAGGCTCTTGTCCAGGTCGTTGAGCCGCGCGCGAATCGGCAGGTAGGCGAAGGGAATGCAGAAGCCGATGTGCGCGACGATCACTGTCAGCAAGCCCAACTTGATCCCCAGCGCCATGAACAGCAGCAGGGTCGCCACGGCGGTGACGATCTCCGGCAGGATCAGCGGCAGGTTGATCCCGCCCTCGACCATTTTCTGTCCATAGAACGGCCGGTAGGTCGCCAGCGCCGCCAGCAACGCTATGGCCGTGGCGCAGACCGTGGCGATGCTGGCGACGATGATCGAGTTCAGCGCCGCGGTCTGGATCGACGGGTTCGCCAGGATTCGTCCGTACCAGGCGAACGAAAACTCGGTCCACACCGTCGCCGAGCGGTTGGCGTTGAAGCTGTAAGCAATCAACACCAGGATCGGCAAGTACAGATAGGCCAGGATCAGCAGGCTGACTTCCCGGGTCAGGGGCAGTTTTTTCAGGTGCAGGGCGATCATGCGGTGGCTCCCCGGCGAAGTGTTTTGGCGGCGCGGCGGCTATAGAGGGCGTACAGCACCAGCGACAGCAGCAGAATCCCCAGCAGCAGGAACGACAGCGAACTGCCCAGCGGCCAGTTGCGCGCGGTGCCGAACTGCTGCTGGATCAGGTTGCCGATCATCAGGGTCTTGCCACCGCCGAGAATCGCCGGGGTGATGAAGGCGCCAAGACTTGGCACGAACACCAGCAGCGCGCCGGCAATCACCCCAGGCATCGACAGCGGCAGGATGATCCGCTTCAGAGCGTGCCAGCGATTGGCGCCCAGGTCGTAGGCGGCTTCCACCAGGCGCCAGTCGAGTTTTTCCAGGGTCGAGTAGATCGGCAAAATCATGAACGGCAGGAAGCTGTAGACCAGCCCGACGCTGACCGCGAAGTCGTTGTAGAGCAGGGTGATGCCGCCGGCTTGCGGGAACAGCGCGTTGAGGCTCTGGGCGACCCAGCCATGCTCGCGCAGGATGATCAGCCAGGCGTAGTTGCGGATCAGCAGGTTGGTCCAGAACGGAATGGTGATCAGCAACACCATGAGGTTGCGCCGACGCGGGGTCAGGCTCGACATCCACAGCGCCACCGGAAAACCGAACAGGAAACACAACACCGTGGTGCCGCCGGCCTGAAACACCGAGCGCAACAGCGCCTGGGCATACACCCAGTTGAGCTCCAGTTCACCGTCGAACCCTTCCTGGAAAAACAGTTGCACGTAGCTGTGCAATTGCCAGTCGGCCTGCCAGTCGACTCCGCCATAGACGTTGCGCGGCAGCAGGCTGATGTAGCCCATGATGCCGAGCGGAATGGCGATCAGCGCCAGCAAAGTCAGAACCACCGGGCTGAGCAACAGCGCGCGGTTGAGTGCGGGAGAAGTGCTGCTGACGCTCGTCTCAGGCCTCCATCAACAGGCAGGCGTGGGGCGGCAGGTTGACCGCGACGCGATCACCGACCACCCGGCCGCGGTTCAGGCCTTCGTTGTTTTCGCGCAGCATGACCTTGATGTCGTTGTTCAAGCGGCACTGGTACAGGGTGGCGGTGCCGACGTACAGCACCGCCTCGATCACCCCGCGCAGGTGGTGCGGTTGCGCCGGGTCGACCAGTTGCGAACGTTCCGGACGGAACGCCAGTTGCACCCTGGCGCCGTCGAAACCTGGGGCCGGGCAGGGGATTTCCACCGGCATGCCACTGGGCACGAACAGGTTTTCATTGTGCTGGCCGCGCTTGAGATGGCCGGGAAGGAAATTGATGTCGCCGATGAACTGGGCGACGAACTGATGTTGCGGGCGTTCGTAGATGTCGTTGGGGGTGCCGATCTGCAGGATCTTGCCGGCGGACATCACCGCGATGCGATCGGACAGGGTCAGGGCTTCTTCCTGATCGTGGGTGACGAAAATGAAGGTGATCCCGGCTTCCTTCTGCACGCGCTTGAGTTCGACCTGCATTTCCTTGCGCAGCTTGAGGTCGAGGGCCGACAGCGGTTCGTCGAGCAGCAACACCCTGGGTTTTGGCGCCAGGGCCCGGGCCAGCGCCACGCGTTGCTGTTGACCACCGGACAGCTCGGCCGGTTTGCGCCGGGCCAGGTGTTGCATTTGCACCAGGGCCAGCATCTCATCGACGCGTGGTGTTATCTGCTCGCGATCAACACCCTGCATCTCGAGGCCGAAGGCGATATTCTGCGCGACACTCATGTGCGGAAACAGCGCGTAGCTCTGGAACACCGTATTGACCCGACGCTTGAACGGCGGCAGGTCGTTGACCGGTTCGCCGGCGAGGCGGATCTCGCCCTCGCTGACATGCTCGAAGCCGGCGATCGTGCGCAGCAGGGTAGTCTTGCCACAGCCGGAAGGGCCGAGCAGGGTGAAGAACTCGTTGTCGGCGATGTCCACCGACACGTTGTCGAGGGCGGGAGCCAGCCCTGGATCGTCGGAATACCGCTTGGAGACGCTACGCACTTCAATCGCTACTGGATGACCCATAATGGTGCATTCCTCTAATTATTGTATGCAATATCTGGATGCAATCTACAGATAACCGGATTAATCTGCTCATGCAACCCCCTTTTTCAATGGCTGAGCATCGCCAGGGGCCGGTTGTCTAGCGCAAAAGGGAGGGTTCAGATGACCGAAAAGAAACTGGAGACCACAGTCGACCGCGTCTACCAAGGGGTTTACGAGGCGATCAGCAGCCGTTCGTTGCGTCCGGGGATGAAGCTGGGCGAGGCGTCGCTGGCCGAACTTTTCAATGTCAGCCGGACGTCGGTTCGTGCCGCGCTCAAGCAACTGGAGGCCGATGGACTGGTCACCACCGAGCCCAACAAGGGGGCGTCGGTGTCATTGCCCAGTGACGAGGAGATCCGTTCGTTGTTCGAAACCCGGCGCCTGATCGAGATCGGCATCGTCAGCGAACTGTGCCGTCGACGTGACACCGCGGTGACCCGGGACCTGCGCGATCATTTGTTGCTCGAGGACGAAGCGCACCGCAGCGGCGATCATGCGCGGCTGATTCATCTGCTCGGCGAGTTCCACATCAAGCTCGCGCAAAGCCTGAACAACCCGGTGCTGCTGGACTGGTTCCGCAAACTGATTTCCCGTGCCTCGCTCTACGCCGCCGCGCTGGATGACGACAGCCACCAGGCCTGCCGCGATGACGAACACCTGCGCCTGATCGAGTACATCGAGGCCGGCAACCAGAGTGCGGCCATCGAATTGACCTGCCTGCATTTGAACGGCATCGAGAAGGCGATTCTCGACGTCGCCGCCACTTTGAAAACCGGCTACCACCCGCTCAAGCATTTGATCGAGGTCCTGTAGGAGAGAGCTTGCTCGCGATGGGCGCAAGGGCACCGCGTTTTTCCAGGCGGTACTCGTCATCGTTGACGTCCATCGCGAGCGAGCTTGCTCCTACAGGGGGTGAATCAGTGATACATCGATGAACCATGGGCGCCCCAGGCAGGCATTGAATCAGTGATACATCAATGAACCATTGTCGCGGCAAGTGCTCGAAGCAAACAGGTGCCATTCAGGGACAAAAGAGCCAGCCAATGCAGTTTCTAGACGATAGCCACGGATGTGCCGGCTGGAGCGGTGAAATGGCCGGGCGTATTCGTGCGTTCGACTGGAGCCTGACCGAGCTGGGGACGATGGACGCCTGGCCCGCAAGCCTGTGCAGCGCAGTGCAGTTGATGATCGCTTCGCCACTGCCGATGGTGATGCTCTGGGGCCGCGCCGGTTACATGATCTATAACGATGGGTACTCGAAATTCGCCGGTGGTCGCCATCCTTACCTGTTGGGTGCCCCGGTGGAATTGGGCTGGCCGGAAGTGGCCGAGTTCAATCGGCACGTGGTCAACACCTGCCTGGCGGGCGGCACGTTGTCCTATCGCAATAAAGAGCTGGTGCTGCTGCGCGACGGGGTCCCCGAAGACGTCTGGCTGGACCTGTATTACAGCCCTGTGGCCGATGATGACGGCAAACCGGCCGGGGTCATGGCGATGGTGGTCGAGACCACTGATCACGTGATCTCCGAACGTCGCCGCCGCGCCGCCGAAGACGCCTATCGCGCCGACAACGAACGAGTGCGCCTGGCGCTCAATGCCGGTGCCTTGCTCGGCTCGTTCGTCTGGGACATCAAGGGCAATGTGCTGTCCGGCGACGAGCGCTTCGCCCGCACTTTTTCCTACCCGGCCGAGCAAAACCTGGCCGACCTGCCAACGGACATCGCCCAGGCACGGATCCATCCCGATGATCGCAGTTGGATTCAGGAACAAGTCAGTCGATCGGTGGCAACCGGCGACCCCTTCAACGCCGAATACCGGGTCCTGCGCGCCGATGGCAGTTATCTGTGGGTGCAGGCAAGCGGCTGCTGCGAGTTCAACGAGCTGGGCGAACCTTTCCGCTTTCCCGGGGTGTTGATCGACATCCATGAACGCAAGACGGCCGAGGAATCCTTGCTCAGGTTCACCCGCAACCTGGAGCAGCGCGTCGCCGATGAAGTGGAGGCGCGGCTGACGGCCGAAGAGCAATTGCGTCAATCGCAGAAACTCGAAGCCATCGGCGGCCTTACCGGCGGCGTGGCCCATGACTTCAACAACCTGTTGCAGGTGATCGCCGGCAACCTGCATCTGCTGGCGCGGCATGAACCGGACAATGCCAACGTGCAGCGCCGGGTCAGCGCCTCGATTGCCGCGGTCGAGCGCGGCGCCAAGCTGTCCTCGCAATTGTTGGCCTTTGCCCGCCGCCAGCCCTTGTCCCCGGCAGTCTGCGATCCACGACAGATTTTCGACGGCCTGGCTGAGCTGTTGCAGCGGGCCCTGGGGGAAACCATCCAGATCAGTGTGACGGCACCTGAAGATGCCTGGCATCTGCATGTGGATCGCAATCAGCTGGAAAACGCCATCCTCAACCTGGCGATCAATGCCCGTGACGCCATGCAGGGCGAAGGAACCATCGAGCTGAGTGCCGGCAATATCGCGCTCGACGCCCGGTTCTGCGCGGGCAAGGGCATTGTGCCCGGCGATTATGTCTGCGTTGCGGTGGCGGACAGCGGCGTCGGCATGTCACCCGAGGTGCTGGGGCATGCGTTCGAACCGTTTTACACCACCAAGGCCGATGGCCAGGGTACGGGGCTGGGCTTGAGCATGGTGTTCGGGTTCGTCAAGCAAAGCGGCGGGCATATCGACATGTCCAGTGTGCCGGGGCAGGGCACCCGGGTGCAGCTGTATTTCCCCCGTAGCCTGCGGCCGCTGCCCAGTGAATCAGCCTTGCATGATCCCCAACAGCCTGGCGGCAACGAAACCGTATTGGTGGTCGAGGATAACGAGGCGGTGCGCAGCGCGGCGGTCGAGTTGCTGCGCGAAGAAGGCTATCAAGTCCTGACCGCCGGGAACGGCGACACGGCCATGCAGATGTTGCTGGAAGGCGTGCCGGTGGACCTGATTTTCACCGATGTGGTCATGCCCGGACTGATCAAGAGTTCGGACCTGGCCGCCTGGGCCAAGGTGCAGACGCCGCCGGTGCCGATCCTGTTCACCTCCGGCCACACCCGTGACATCATTTCGCGCAATCACCAGCTCAGCCCCGACACGCATCTGCTGAGCAAACCTTATGGCCCCGAAGCGCTCAGCCAAATGGTCCGCGCGGTGCTCAACCGCTGAACACAGAACCCCCGGGTGAACACGTAACTGCTGAACACAAAACCCCCGGATGAACACAAAACGTGACGGCTGAACACAAAATCCCCGGATGAACACAAAACGTGACGGCTGAATACAAAATCCCCGGATGAACACAAAACGTGACGGCTGAATACAAAACCCCTGTAGGAGCTGGCTTGCCAGCGAAGGCGTCCTCACAGTCAATAAAGATGTCGCCTGACACACCGCCTTCGCCAGCAAGCCGGCTCCTACAGGGGAGCCGCGTACATCCATACCATTCCATCGGGGCTACCCATGACTGACAAGCGCACCTCCATCTCCCCTTCCGGCATGGTCAGGGTGCGCGGCGCCCGGGAGCACAACCTCAAGAACGTCGACGTCGATATTCCCCGCGACGCCCTGGTGGTGTTCACCGGGGTCTCCGGTTCGGGCAAGTCCTCGCTGGCGTTCTCGACCCTCTACGCTGAAGCGCAACGCCGCTATTTCGAATCCGTGGCGCCTTATGCGCGGCGCCTGATCGACCAGGTCGGGGTGCCGGATGTCGACTCGATCGACGGCTTGCCACCCGCCGTGGCCTTGCAGCAGCAGCGGGGCACCCCGAGCACGCGGTCGTCGGTGGGCAGCGTGACCACGTTGTCGAGCCTGATCCGCATGCTGTATTCCCGGGCCGGGAGCTATCCGCCGGGACAGCCGATGCTGTACGCCGAAGACTTCTCGCCCAACACGCCACAGGGGGCGTGCGCGCAATGCCATGGTCTGGGCCGGGTGTACGAAGTCACCGAAGCCTTGATGGTCCCGGACCCGAACCTGACCATCCGCCAGCGCGCCGTGGGCTCCTGGCCCATGGCCTGGCAGGGACAGAACCTGCGGGACATCCTGGTGACCCTGGGCTACGACGTCGATAAACCCTGGCGCGAACTGCCGAAAAAACAGCGCGACTGGATTCTGTTCACCGAAGAGACACCGACGGTGCCGGTGTACGCCGGGCTCACGCCGAAAGAAACCAGGGTCGCGCTCAAGCGCAACATGGAACCGAGTTACCAGGGCACCTTCACCGGCGCCCGGCGCTACATCCTGCACACCTTTACCCATTCGCAAAGTGCGCTGATGAAGAAGCGCGTGGCGCAATTCATGCTGGGCAGTCCTTGCCCGGTATGCGACGGCAAACGGCTCAAGCGCGAGGCCTTGTCGGTGACCTTTGCCGGCTACGACATCGGTGAGCTGTCGCAGATGCCGTTGCTGCAAGTGGCCGAAGTGTTGAAGCCGGTGGCGGCGCACAGTTACCTCGAACAGGCCGATGAAGCGGGTGAAGTGTTGACGCATCTGCAGACCCGCGAGGCCCGCGAGCAGGCGAGTGGCCCACGGCGCCAGCGGTCACGCGAACGCGCCGGACGTGCGCCACACGCCCAACCTGTCGGTGGAAAAACGCCTGGCCGCGCAGCGGATCGCCCAGGACTTGCTGGAACGGGTCAGCACCTTGACCGACCTGGGCCTCGGTTACCTGGCCCTGGAACGCAGCACGCCGACCTTGTCCTCCGGCGAGTTGCAGCGCCTGCGCCTGGCGACGCAATTGGGTTCGCAGTTGTTCGGCGTGATCTATGTGCTGGATGAGCCGTCGGCCGGTCTGCACCCGGCGGATGGCGAGGCACTGTTCGAAGCCCTGCAACGGCTCAAAGCCGCTGGCAACTCCTTGTTCGTGGTCGAGCATGACCTGGAAACCATGCGCCGCGCCGACTGGCTGATCGACGTTGGCCCGGAAGCGGGCGAACATGGTGGCCGGATCCTCTACAGCGGACCGCCGCCAGGGTTGGCCGACGTCTCTCACTCCCAGACTCGCGCCTACCTGTTCGCCGAACAGGTCAGCCAGCCCCGGGTCAGTCGCCAGGCGAGCGACTGGCTGCGGCTGGAAGGCATCACCCGCAATAACCTGAATAACCTCGGCGTCGAGTTTCCGCTGGGCTGTTTCACGGCGGTGACCGGTGTGTCGGGTTCAGGCAAATCGAGCTGGTCAGCCAGGTGTTGCTGGAGCTGGTGGGCGCGCATCTCGGGCGCCCGGCCAGTGACAGCGAGGCTGACGCGTTGAGCCTGGAGGACGATGCGCCACAGGTCAGCGGCGGCCAGGTCATCGGTGGCCTGGCGTCGATCAAGCGCCTGGTGCAGGTCGATCAGAAACCCATCGGCCGCACACCCCGCTCGAACCTGGCGACCTACACCGGGCTGTTCGACAACGTGCGCAAGCTCTACGCCGGCACGCCCCAAGCCCGGGCCGCAGGCTATGACGCCGGCCAATTCTCTTTCAATGTCGCCAAGGGACGTTGCGCGACGTGCGAAGGCGAAGGCTTTGTCAGCGTCGAGTTGCTGTTCATGCCCAGCGTCTACGCGCCGTGCCCGACCTGCCACGGTGCGCGCTACAACCCCGAGACCCTGGCGATCCTCTGGCAAGGTTTGAACATCGCCCAGGTGTTGCAGCTGACGGTGGACGAAGCGGTGGAGGTGTTCGCCGGGCAACCGGGGATCCGCCGCTCGCTGGAGGTGCTGCGCGATATCGGCCTGGGCTATCTGCGCCTCGGCCAGCCGGCGACCGAATTGTCCGGTGGCGAAGCCCAGCGGATCAAACTGGCGACCGAACTGCAACGCAACCAGCGGGGGGCGACCTTGTATGTGCTCGATGAGCCGACTACCGGCCTGCATCCACGGGATGTCGATCGCTTGCTCGAACAGTTGAATACGCTGGTGGCGGCGGGGCATACGGTGATCGTCGTCGAACATGAAATGCGCGTGGTGGCGCAGAGCGACTGGGTGATCGATATCGGGCCGGGGGCGGGGGATCAGGGCGGGAAAATCGTGGTGGCGGGGACGCCGCAGAAGGTGGCTAAAAGCAAAAAGAGCAAAACGGCGCCGTTTTTGGCCAGAGTGCTTGGGGTATGAGTTTGTATTGATTGTGCCGACGCCTGTAGGCGCCGGCTTGCTGGCGAAGGCGTCTGCATGGGCGCTGCAAGGTTCGAGGACGCCTTCGCTGGCAAGCCAGCGCCTACAGGGGATCTGTGTGGTACACAAATAATGGGAGCGACTGGTCCATTGTGGGAGCGGGCTTGCTCGCGAAGGCGATCTATCAGGCGCCGTCGAGTGTGCGCCGAACCTTATCCAGCAGCTCATTGATCTGGAACGGCTTGACCAGCATCTCCATGCCATCCCCCAGAAACACCTGGCGGTTGATCGCGGTTTCGGCGTAACCGGTCATGAACAGGATCGGCAACTTTTCCCGCCAGCCCCGCGCCACATCGGCCAGTTCGCGCCCGCTCATGCGCGGCAGGCCGACGTCGGTCAGCAGCAGATCGATGGTCTCGTCGTTCTGCAAGCGCTCCAGAGCGCCCTCGATGTCGCCCACTTGCGTGCAGCGATAACCGGCATCCACCAGCACTTCGGCGACAAACATCCGCACCGACGGCATGTCTTCGACAATCAGCACATGTTCGCCGCAACCCTGTGGATCCACGCTGGAGGGCTGGTTTTCGCTGGCCAGGAGGTCGGCACTGGCGGGCAACATGATGGTGACTTCGGTGCCGCGCCGGGCCACGCTGCGGATGTGCGCATCGCCACCCGATTGCCGGGCGAAACCGTAGATGGTCGATAACCCGAGGCCGGTGCCCTGGCCCAGGGGCTTGGTGGTGAAGAACGGATCGAACACCTTGCCGATCACACTGTGGTCGATACCGGTGCCGTCATCGCGTACCGCCAGGGCCACATACGCGCCATCGGCCAGATTGGGGTCGCCGTGGGAAAAGGCCGCATAGGTGCTGACCCATACATTGCCGCCCTGGGGCAACGCATCGCGGGCGTTGATCACCAGGTTGAGCACGGCGCTTTCGAGCTGGATCGGGTCGACCAGGGCGATCGCCGGTTTAGAGGTCAATTCCAGTTTCAGGGCGATGCGCTCGCCGATGGTGCGCACCAACAGTTCCTCGAGAGAACGCACATGCTCGTTGATGTCCACGGGCCGGGTGTCGAGGGGTTGCTGACGCGCGAAGGCGAGCAGGCGATGAGTCAGGGAGGCGGCGCTCATGGCCGAACTCAAGGCCGCTTCGGCGTAGAACTGAACCTTGTCGGTGCGCGAGGCCGCGATGCGTTTCTGGATCAGCTCCAGGCTGGTGATGATGCCGGTGAGCAGATTGTTGAAGTCATGGGCGATGCCGCCCGTCAGCTTGCCCAGGGCATCCATCTTCTGCACTTGCAGCAACTGGGCTTCGGTGCGTGCGCGTTCGGCGACTTCCTTGGCCAATTGGGTGGTGGCGTCGTCCAGCCGGGCCAGGTGCGAGCGTTCGCGGTGCCGGTGTTCGGTGACATCCTCGACGAACACCAGGCTCAATTCCGGTGTGCGGTAGGGCGAAATCTGCCACTCGGTGTCGCGCACTTCGCCCTGGACCCGCATGGCCAGGGTGCCTTTCCAGCGCTCGCCATAGGCCAGGCGCAGGCGCAGTTCGTCGATGATCGCCTCCTGGTCTTCGGCAAAGCACTCGCGCAGGGCGTCCGGGTTGCGATTGTCCTGGATCATCTGCGCGAAGGCATGGTTGCATTCGTGAATTTTCAGCTCGGCGTCCAGCACGGCGATGGGCGCCGACACGTTGACAAAGATTTCCCGGAACCGCGCCTCGCTGTCACGCAGGGCGTTTTCGGTTTCCCGCACGCGCAGCAGGGTGCGCAGGGTGGCCAGCAACACGTCCGGGTCCACCGGGTGGATCAGGTAGGCATCGGCGCCGGCGTCCAGGCCGGTGATGATGTCCCCGGTCTGGATCGAAGCCGCCGACACGTGAATCACCGGCAGCAGCGCGGTAGCCGGCTCGGCGCGCAGTTTGCGCACGATGTCGAAGCCGCTCATGTCCGGCAGGTTGACGTCGAGGATCAACGCGTCGATGTTGACGCTGTCGATCAGCACCAGGCCTTCGCCGCCGGTGCCGGCTTCCAGCACCTCGTAGCCGTGGCGTTCCAGGCGCCGGCGCAGGGCGTAGCGGGTCGCGACATTTGTCGTCGACGATCAGCAGCGGATGTCACGTTTCATCGGCGGGCTCCATGGCGATGGCCAGCGGGATGATTACGAAAAAGGTCGAACCCTTGCCCGGCGTACTCTGCACCCCGACTTCGCCACCCAGCAACGCTGCGAAGCGTTTGCACAACGACAGTCCGAGCCCGGTTCCGCGAAGGCGTTTCTGCAAGGGGGAGTCCACCTGAGAGAAGTCTTCGAACAATGCGCCATGAAGCGCCGGGGCGATACCTATTCCGGTATCGCTGACGGCAAAGCGCACGCGGTCGCTGCCTTCCAGCCGGGCCGAGACGCGGACTTCGCCGCGAGTGGTGAACTTCAATGAATTGGCAATGAAGTTGCGCAGGATTTGCGCGAGTTTCTTGTCATCGGTATAGAGCCTTGGCAAGCCCACCGGCTCTTCGAAAATCAAGTCCACGGCACTGGCGTCGACAATGGGCCGGAACATGCCGCGCAAGGCGGCGAACAGGTCCAGCATGTCGAACCAGGCCGGGGAAATGGTGATGCGCCCGGCTTCGATCTTGGCCAGGTCCAGCAAGTCGTCGACCATGTCGCTCAGCTCCCGCGCAGCGACGCTGACGAAGGCCACTTGCTTGTGCTGCTCTGGGCTCAGGGGACCGTCGAGTTCATCGCTCAGCAGGCCGGTGATGCTCAGGATCGAGCCCAGTGGCGTGCGGAACTCATGGCTCATGTACGACAGGAATCGGCTTTTGAGGTCCGAGGCCTGGCGCAACTGTTCGGCCTGGGTGTCCAGTTCGGCGTACAACGCCAGCACCCCCTGGTTGGTTTCATCCAGTTCCTCGCGCAAGGCGCTGGCTTCGCCCTGTAATTGCGCGATCAGCGCGGCTTGTTCGTCAACCTGACTCATGGGTGTCTCAGCCATGGGTTGCCTCCAGAGCAATGACCAGTACCGTCACATCGTCCCGTCCACGGCAGAAGTCGCGGTGCAGGATGGCGGCAATCACGGCCGGATGGCGGTGCACCAGGCCGGGGTAATCCTGCAGGTTCCAACGGGACTGCAGGCCGTCGCTGTACAGGATCAATAGCTGACCGTTCACTTGAGCATAGTCAAAGGGTTGGGCCTTTCGATACTGGCCGCCGACGATGCCGGGGTGGGAGGCCAGGCCGCGGGATTTGTCCGGGGCGATCAGGCTGCCACCGATGTTGCCGATACCGACGAATCGCAGGGCATTGCCGGTGCCGTCGAACTGGGCAATGGCCAGGGCTCCGCCACGGGTGCCGATCATGGCATGGTGGATGTTCTTCGAGCAGCAACAGCGGCGACGCGAACGGCGACCGGGCAAAAACCTGCTCGCCGGCGCGGGCAGCGCGTTCGGCTTCTTCACCGTGACCGAGGCCGTCGATCACCAGAGCGCTGATGTGGGAGCCGTCAAACGCCAGGTGCCAGACATCGCCACAGGCGGGGTCGTCGTGCAGCGCATGCTGGCTGATGCCGATTCGTCGGTCCGGCGCCTTGTCACTGCGCGGATACAGCCGCGTCAGCAGCACGGCGCCTCGGGCGTCGGCATAGACATCAAACACCTCGGCCTGGCGCGACACCGCCCCCAGCCCGATGCCCTGGGTACCGCCGGTGGAAAAACCATCGGTCAGGCACGCGTGCACATCGAAGCCCTGGGCGCGGTCGACGGCGAGAATCTCGATCCCGACACCCGAGGCTCGCGGCAGGACCCTCAGGTGCAGTTCGCCACGGGTGGCATGCTTGAGAATGTTGCTGGCAAGCTCGGTGGCCACCAGGGCCACTCGCCCGGCATCGGTAGCGTCGAAACCATGTTTTTCCGCCAGCTGCTGCGCTGTGCGTCGTGCATGACCGATCTGGCTGCTGTCTTCGATCGGCAGCACCTGGGTCATTGACCCGCCCATGTTCACGTCCATCGCGCGATCGTTATGCGAGTGCCTTTGCCGGGCGCGGTTTGCAGGTCGAATTCTTCCACCAGGCGCTTGGCGCCGGTCAGGCCCAGCCCCAGGCCGCTGCCGGAGGTCCAGCCGTCGGTCATCGCCAGCTTGATGTCGGGGATGCCCGGGCCTTCGTCGCGAAAGACCAGGCGCAAGCCGGTGCGTGAATTCTCGTCGAGAATCTGCCAGTCCATGTCACCGCCGCCGCCATAGACCATGGTGTTGCGCGCCAGCTCGCTGACGGCGGTCACCAGCTTGGTCAGGTCGATCAGGCGCATGCCGCATTCCTGGGCGAGCTTGCGCGCCAGTTGCCGGGCCAGCACCACGTCTTGCTCGATGTGAATCGGGTGAGTGCCGCTGCTGCGCACGGTCATTGCTCGCGCACTCGTGCCCGCAGCAGTTTCATCCCGCGCTCGACGTTCAGCGCCGTACTGACGCCGGGCAGGGTCAGGCCAAGCTCGACCAGGGTGATGGCCACCGCCGGCTGCATGCCGACCAGCACGGTCTGGGCGTCCATGATTTTCGACAGCCCGGAGATGGTGCCGATCATTCGGCCGATGAACGAGTCGACCATGTCCAGCGCCGAGATATCGATCAGGCACGCCGCGGGCCGAGGTCCGGCTGATGCGCTCGGACAGGTCGTCCTGGAGGGTCAGGGCCAGTTGGTCATGCATGTCGACCTGGATGGTCACCAGCAGGAAGTCGCCCATTTGCAAGATCGGAATGCGCTCCATCGCCTCAGACCGCCTTGCTGACGGTGATTCCCAGGCGGGTCAGTGCCAGTTTCAGGGCGTCGGCCAGGTTGGCCTTGGTGACCACGCCTTGCAGGTCCAGCCCCAGGTGCACGATGGTCTGGGCGATCTGCGGCCGCACGCCGCTGATGATGCAATCGGCACCCATCAGGCGGATCGCGGTGACGGTCTTGAGCAGGTGCTGGGCCACCAGGGTGTCGACGGTCGGCACGCCGGTGATGTCGATGATGGCGATTTCCGAGCCGGTATCGACGATCCGCTGCAACAGCGATTCCATCACCACCTGGGTCCGTTGTGAGTCGAGGGTGCCGATCATCGGCAGCGCCAGCACGCCATCCCACAGCTTGACCACCGGTGTCGACAATTCCAGCAGCTCTTCCTGCTGGCGCTTGATCACCGCTTCGCGGGACTTCTGGAACGTGCGGATGGTGTGCATGCCCAAGGCGTCGAGCAGTTCGGACACCTCCCAGAGCTGCTCGGCCAGCAGCGCGGGGCTGTCCTGGTAATGATTTTGCAGAAGCGCAAACATCGGGCCCTTGAGGGCGAAGATGAAACTGGCGGTCTGGTGCGAATCCTGGCCGAGCAGGGCCCGGCTATGGGAGAGTTTTTCGAGGAACTGGCGAATATCGTCCCAACCGGAGGACGCGACGTTCTGGTCGTTGCCCCGTTCGAGGCCGGCAATGACCAGGCCCAGGAAGTCAGACGTATCCTGTTTCAGCGCTTGTTCTTTGAGGTTGCGGGTGGCGCCGCTGTTTTCGAGATTTTTCGACCAGTCGCCCAGCAGGTGGGTCCGGTTCGTTTTCATCGCATCGAGTGTGCTGGTTTGCAGTGCCGCCATGGGACTTTGACTCCTTGGAAAGTGTGGCCGATGCTCCAAATATTGATCGGCACAAATCAGTGACATTTGCCGTACATAATAGTTGTTCGTTTCTGACAGGTTTCTTCGATTTTCTGCACCTGGCCGCAGGCGCTGGCTTTGGTACGCGGGTGATCGTGTAGGAGCTGGCCTGCCAGCGAAGGCGGCCTTGAGCCATGCAGCGCCCATGAAGACGCCTTCGCCAGCAAGCCGGCTCCTACACAGGGCGGTGATCCATCCGATGGAACGTTGCTGGCTGGAAAGCCTCGAAATTACAGGGCCGATTGTTCAGGCCGCGCACTGGCAGTGACGAACGAGGTACTTATGAAAGACGAACCGATGACACAGGAGCAGGACCAGACGGGGGCACCGGTCAAACGCAATGATCCGGCAATCGACCCGCAGACGCCGGCCGAACCGGGTGGGCAGCATCAGGGACAAACCGCGAAGCCGGAAAGTGCCGACCAGGCGGTCGACCAGAAGCACCGCCATACCGATAACGACAATGAATTCAGCCCCGGTTTCAAACCGAATCCGGACCGGCCCAAACCCAGCGATGACACCGATGCCGATATTGACACCGACGGCGGTTAGGTTGAAACGAACCCCCAAAAAATGACCCCATCCATGGATGTATGGGGTCCACTGTAGGAGCGAGCTCGCTCGCGATGGTCGTCAACGATAACGCGCACTGTCTGGCTAACCGCGTCGCTGTTGAATCCATCGCGAGCAAGCTCGCTCCTACTGCTGCGTTATTTATTTGGATGAGCCGCCTGCAGTTTTTTCGCCATGTCCAGATGCTTTTCCAGGGCTGGCAGCATTTTTTGCGCAAACGCTTTCAGCTCCATACCGCCTTTGACTTTGTCGTCTGTCACGGTGTTGGCTTCTTTCTTGAATAGCTCGATGGTGTCTTGGTGGGCCTTGACCTGATTGTTGGCATAGGCTGCATCGAAGGATTCATCGCGCATGTCGAGGATTTTTTCCTTGGCCTGTTTCACCAGGGTCGTGCTGTCGGGCACCTCGATGTCATTCGCTTTAGCCAACGCCGCCAGTTCATCGTTCGCCTTGGAATGATCGGTGATCATCATATTGGCGAATTCCTTGATGTCGGCCGATGAGCTTTTCTCCAGGGCCAGCCGGCTGGTTTCGATCTCGGCGATGCCGCCCGCGGCCGCGCTGTCGACGAAGTCATTGGAAGTGGCAGCGCAGGCCATGCCCATGCTGGTGCTCAAGGCAACGGCCAGAGTGAGGTGGCGCAGGGTAAATCCGTCCATTGGTTATTCTCCACACAGGTTTTCATGGGCGATCGATTGATCGTTATGCAGTGGAGGGCGACGGACGGCCAAAGGTTTTATCGCTTTACCGAAAGGACGACGAACGGACACCGCTGGTCTGATAGGCGGTCGACAGAACCCGTCAACCAAGGCCATTCTGATAGTTGGTGAACGCAATCGATCGCGTTTGCCACCGATCAACAAACGGAGGTGTTCCATGCCGGTGACCCATGACCTTTACCAGGACCTGAAACTATCAAAGGAAGAGATCCAGCAAAAACGCACCAAGGATCCGTTACTGGATTCACTGATCAACAAGTATTCGCAGGCGGACGCGGAAGTAGTGAAAGCCGAGACCGCCCAGTCTGACGCTCCCAGCGATGACGCACTGAAGAAACTCAAGGAGAAGCGCGTGCAGGTCAAGAACCAGATCGTTGACCGACTTCAGGCGCCGTCCTGACTCTCCGACCCCGCCACCGACGACCGGTGGCTGAAAAACTGGAACGGTGTTAAATACCGGCACCTCGAATGATCAGAGTCGAATCGACGGCTCATGCGAGGTGCCCCAATGACTGATTCTTCCAGGTGATAAAGCGCCCGTCTGAAACACGCTTTCGCGAGCAGGCTCGCTCCCACATTGATTTGTGGTGTCTGTACAACCAGCCCCCTACTTGCACGGTTGCACTTACGCGGCGACTCTTGTTGAGGCCAGGTGTTGCAGCGCCATGTCCCGCAAGGCCTGCAACGATGCGGCCGACTCACGATCGATGCGTCGCTTGAGCAACAGGCGATTGGCAATGCGCATCCCCAGGCCGCTGAATTGATAGTCCAGGGTGCGCACAAACCGCGTGCCGTCACCCTCGGCCACGCACTCGTACGTCACCACCAGCGACAGACCGTTATCGCCCCGCGCCCAGGCGCTCCAGCGGCGTCCCGGCAAATACTCCTCCACCACCCAGCGCAAATGCCCCTCGCGTCCGCCCGCCCGGATGTCTTCCTCGAACCGCGCCCCGGCATGCAACGGCCCGTCCGGGCCATCGATCTTGAGGGAGGAGGGGTGCCATTGCGGCCAACGGGTCACGGTGCTGGCATAGGCGAGCACGGCAATCGGATTGGCGGCAATGTCGATCTGATGCTGCATGCGGGTCATGGCGATTCTCGTCGAGTGCAGGGGGATCGGTTCCGGTTCCCAATAAAGGGTGCCGAACAGGTAGTCCATCAGGGGGAAAACGATATTGAAATTGCGCTCCTGCATCAGCTCGCGGCGGTGATGCAGTTCATGCAGGCGGCGCATCTGCCGGATCCACGGCAGGCGGGCGAGCGGATTGCCCGGGGGCAGGTGTTCGCAGGCATGGAACACTTCATAGGTCAGGTAACCGAGGACCAGGCAACCAGCGGCCAGCCCGCCGACGTTGGCATCGAGGTGTGAGAGCAGCCACCAGAGGGGCAGGGCGATGACGACCGTGTGCACTACGATCAGCCAGGCCGGAAACAGAACCACTCGCCAGTCGCGGGGGCAGTCGCAGGTCATGTGGCCGGGGGTAAAAAAACTGTGATGGTCGCCGGCATGCCGGGCGTAGAACATCCGCGCGAAGTTTTTTTTTGTGGTGGCCGAGGTGGCGATGTACCCCGTACACGCCAAAACTGAAGAACAACAAGGTCAGCGGCACCGCCAGCCACTGCAGCGGCTGGACCTGATGCACGGAAC
Source organism: Pseudomonas sp. VI4.1 (assembly GCF_002029345.1). Lineage (NCBI taxonomy): Bacteria > Pseudomonadati > Pseudomonadota > Gammaproteobacteria > Pseudomonadales > Pseudomonadaceae > Pseudomonas > Pseudomonas sp. VI4.1. The sequence continues at coordinate 90,002 of NZ_MULM01000171.1, read as the reverse complement.
TCCAGAACCCGGCGATGGCGAATACCCCGAACAGCAGCACAAAGGCGCCATGCAGCCACGGATTATAGAGCGGATGGATCCCGGCGCGATATCGGCTGCGGAATGCTGCGGTGGTTTGCCTCACTGCGATTACCTGTGATTATTGTTATCAATAGCCAGCAGATTAGCCGATCCCGCGGTTTCGGCCGCGCGAACCTTGAGGCCACAAGCGCCATGCTCCGGTACAAGCGAGACTCAGGCCAGCGGGTTCCAGCGTTGCGACCAGTCATCGTCGGACTGGATGACCTCGCGCAATAGATCGAAGGCCCGCTGCAGGGTCGCCGAGTCGCGGTCGCGGGAGTAAACCAGATAGGTCGGATAACTGAATTCCGGGGCTTTCGGCACTTTTTCCAGGACGCCGCTTTCCAGGTAACTCTGGACGACCCGGGTACGGAAGTAGCCGCTGCCGCCGTTTTCCAGGATGTACTGCAAGCCCAGTGGCCCGAGGTTGAAGCTTAAGGCGGCCCGGGCCTTTTCCGGCAGCGCGGCATCGTGCTGGCGACGGAAGTCCGGGCCCCAGTCGATGTACACGTAGGGATCGGGTCTCGCGGCGAGTCGTACCAGGACCAGCTTTTCTTCCAGGACCTGCTCGACTTGCAGGCGCGGCCAATATTCGGGCTGGTACACCAGCGCCGCATCGAGGACCCCCAGTTCCAGTTGGCGCAGCAGGTTCTCACCGTCACGGATTTCCATGCGCAGGGCATGCCCGGGAATCTTCTTGCGCAGTTCCCCGGCCCAGCGCAGCATCAGCGGGTTGCACAGACTGACTTCGCCACCGATGTGCAGCACGTCGTGGTAACCCTCGGGCAATGGCAGGTCCCGGCGTGCGGCTTCCCAGGTTTCGACCAATTGATTGGCATAGACCACAAAGGCCTCGCCGTTCGCAGTCAGGCGAGCGCCGGCGCGGTTGCGCACGAACAGCGTGCTGCCCAGCCTGACGCTCGAGCTTCTGCACGCGCGCGGTGATCGCGGTCTGGGTGACGTGAAGTTTTTCGGCCGCCGCGGCAAGGCTGCCGTGACGGACGATTTCCAGAAAGGTGCGAGCGAGATCGATGTCCATGGGCGGGCCGGTGCGGGAGGTGCGGGCATTGTAAGTGCAAGCGCAGCTCCTGCAAGGCGCAACGATCAACCCGATCCTGTAGGAGCCGGCTTGCTGGCGAATGGCGTCACGCGGTGTGTCAGATTCACCTGCATTCAAAACGCAAAACACGAGCAACCAAACGCCCCCCAGAACCCGGCGAAATCGCTGACCGGTGCCGACGACAAGCGCGCCCGCTCATGGCTGTGCGCATGCACCGCACACGCCCCCACGCAGTGGTGAACCTGCGCCGTCAGCGGCGCCAGCGGTTTCCAGTGGCCGGGCACGTTAACCACCGGAGACCACTCGGGCACCACAGGCACCGGCGGTGGCCCGAGTTTTTCGAACTCGACGCTGCCATAGACAATCTTGCCATCGACAATGGTCAACACCGACTCGATCCACTTCACGGCTTCGTCTTCGATGTGGAAATAATCCGCCGACAGCGCGATCAGGTCTGCCAGTTGCCCGACCTTGATTTGGCCTTTCTTGCCCTGCTCGGATGAAAACCAGGCGCTGCCGTGGGTGAAGAGTTCCAGCGCGGTATCGCGGCTCAAGCCTTGCGGGTAGAGCTCCAGCCCGCCGACGGTGCGGCCGCTGACCAGCCAGTAGAGCGAAGTCCAGGGATTGTAGCTGGACACCCGCGTGGCGTCCGTGCCCGCGCCAACCGGGATCCCTTCGGCGAGCATGCGGGCGATGGGTGGCGTGTGCTCGGCGGCTTGGGCGCCGTAGCGCTCGACGAAGTATTCGCCCTGAAACGCCATGCGATCCTGGATGGCAATCCCGCCACCGAGGGCCTTCACCCGTTCGATATTCTGCGGGGTAATGGTTTCGGCGTGATCGAAAAACCATGGCAGCCCGTCGAACGGGATGTCGCGATCGACCTTCTCGAACACGTCGAGCATGCGGCTGATGGATTCGTTGTAGGTGGCGTGCAGGCGGAACGGCCAGCGCTGTTCCACCAGGTGCCGCACTACCGGTTCCAGTTCCTGCTCCATGGTCTGTGGCAGGTCGGGGCGCGGTTCGAGGAAGTCCTCGAAGTCCGCCGCCGAGAACACCAGCATTTCCCCGGCGCCGTTGTGGCGCAGGAAATCATCGCCCTGGCCGTAGCGGGAAGTGCCGGTCCAGTTCTTGAAGTCGGTCAGCTCTTCCTTGGGTTTCTGGGTGAACAGGTTGTAGGCGATGCGCACCGTGAGCTGCCGGTCTTTGGCCAGTTGCTGGATGACCTGGTAGTCGTCCGGGTAATTCTGATATCCGCCGCCGGCATCGATGGCGCTGGTGACGCCGAGGCGATTGAGCTCGCGCATGAACTGGCGGGTCGAGTTGACCTGGTATTCCAGCGGCAGCTTCGGCCCCTTGGCAAGGGTCGAGTACAGAATCATCGCATTTGGGCGGGCGATCAACAGGCCGGTCGGGTCGCCATTGGCGTCGCGCTGGATTTCACCGCCCGGCGGATTCGGCGTGTCGCGGGTGTAGCCCACCACTTTCAAGGCGGCGCGGTTGAGCAGGGCGCGATCGTAGAGGTGCAGCACGAACACCGGAGTGTCCGGCGCGGCCTTGTTCAGTTCATCGAGGGTTGGCAGACGCTTTTCGGCGAACTGGAACTCGTTCCAGCCACCCACCACGCGCACCCATTGCGGTGTCGGCGTGCGGTCCGCCTGGTCTTTGAGCAGGCGCAACGCATCGACCAGCGACGGCACGCCTTCCCAGCGCAGTTCAAGGTTGTAATTCAAGCCGCCGCGGATCAAGTGCAGGTGCGAGTCGTTGAGGCCGGGAATCACCGTGCGCCCGTGCAGGTCGACGATTTGCGTGCCGGGACCTTGCAGGGCCATGGCCTGGGCATCGCTGCCGACCACCACGAAGCGCCCGTCCTTGATCGCGACGGCGCTGGCCTGGGGCTTCTTGCGGTCAACCGTGTGCAGGCGTCCGTTGTACAGAATGAGGTCGGCCGGGGCATCGGGCATGGTTTTACTCCCTGCTAACAGTGGGCTGATCCAGGCACCGACGGCACCTGCCGAAAGGCCTTGCAGTACACGTCGGCGGTTGAAGCCGTCGTGGTCGTCAGGTGGACTCATGGCAATGCTCCGCGCAAAGGCTCTTGGTGGAAAGCCTCTTCATGAGAAGGCTTTTCATGAAAAAGCGAGGGCCGACAGCCGATGTCTGACGCATACGGCCAGAAGGAATATAGACCGCAAATCCGCAGGTAGCCGTTTTCCAGGGGCGCAAAACGACGAATCCCGCCACGAGGGGCGGGATTCGTTTGCAGCCAGGCGTGCCTCCGAAGGACGGGGGCGACGTGCTTAGGCCGGGAACAGCTCGGACAATTTCATGGCCAGCATCATGTCGCCTTCGGCGCGCAGTTTGCCGCCCATGAAGGCTTGCATGCCGTCGGTTTCGCCGCTGACGATGCCTTCCAGGGTTTCGCCGTCCATCACCAGGGTCACCTGGGCGTCCGGGTTCTCACCTTCTTGCAGCTCGCAGGTGCTGTCCTTGACGATCAGCGAGAAGTTCTTGGTGTCGTCGATGCGGAAACCGAATACCAGGTCCAGACCGGCAGCAGCGGCTGGGTTGAACTTGGCTTTCATTGCTTGTACGGCATCAGCTACGGAGGTCATGGTTCGATCCTTTCTTGGGTAATTAGAGCTGGGTGGTTACAGCCAGGGTCACAATAGTCCGGACTCAGCGAAACGTGATGAGTTCCGGGGCCTTCAACAGTTGCAGGTGCGCCTGACTGTTGAAAGAAGACAGTGCCACCTCACGCCCGCGAAACTTCAGCAGGTTGAGCGAGGTGTTGACGATTTGCCAGTTGAGCTCGAATGCCTGCCTTGCCGGCATTTGCGTAATGAGGTGGAGCAGGGCAGTGATGGTGCCGCCCGAGGTGAACACGGCGATCTTCTGGGTGCTCTCGGCCTGTTCGAGGATGCGCTGCAGACCGGCTTGTACCCGTTCGACAAACCCCAGCCAGCTTTCCAGCCCGGGCGTGTCATAGGTCCCGGCCAGCCAGCGCTCGATGATCAAGGCGAAGATGCGCTGGAACTCGGCGCGGTTTTGCGTGGCATTGCGCAGGATGTCCAGCGCTTCCGGGTTCGTCTTCCAGCATGGCTGGCAGCAGGGCGCGGATCACCGCGTCGGCGTCGAATTCGTTGAAGGCGCAATCGGTCTCTACGATCGGCACCGGCAGGCCCACGGCAGCGAACTGTTCCAGTGCGCTGCTGGCCGTGTGTTGCTGCCGACGCAGGTCGCCCGAGAGGCAGCGATCGAAGTGGATGCCCAACCCGGCCAGGTGTTGGCCGAGGACTTCTGCCTGGCGGATACCGGTCGGCGACAGGACGTCATAGTCGTCTGCACCAAAGGAGGCCTGGCCATGTCGAATCAAATAGATACTGCCCACGTCCGCATCATCCCGGTACGTTGAAGGTCCGGCGAGGTTATGAGGATGGCGGTGAGCTGTCAATGAAAAAACATACGCTTGTTTGAAATGCCCCTGACAGGCCGTTACCGAAGGTTTCACGGCTGGCCGCCGGGCCGGCGCATGGGTATGCTGAGGGTATCGCGCGCGCGTTTATGCAGCGCATCGTATTGAAGGAGTCATTGTGGAGTTTTTTGCCGAGTTCGCCGTTTTCCTGGCTAAAACCGTGACACTGGTGATCGCCATCCTGGTGGTGATGGCCAGTTTTGCGGCATTGCGCAGCAAAGGTCGACGCAAAGCCGCCGGCCAGTTGCAGGTCAGTAAACTCAATGATTTTTACAAAGGGCTGCGCGAGCGCCTGGAGCAAACCTTGCTCGACAAGGACCAGCTCAAGGCCCTGCGCAAGGTCGAAGCCAAATCCGAGAAAAAGCAGAAGAAAAAACCCGAGGTCAACAAGTCTAGGGTGTTCGTGCTCGATTTCGACGGCGACATCAAGGCCTCGGCCACGGAAAGCCTGCGCCATGAAATCACCGCGCTGCTGACCCTGGCCACGCCCAAGGATGAAGTGGTGCTGCGTCTGGAAAGCGGTGGCGGCATGGTCCACAGCTATGGCCTGGCGTCCTCGCAACTGGCGCGCATTCGCGACGCCGGTGTGCCGTTGACCGTGTGCATCGACAAGGTGGCGGCCAGCGGCGGTTACATGATGGCGTGCATCGGCGAGAAGATCATCAGTGCGCCGTTTGCGATCCTCGGCTCGATCGGCGTGGTGGCGCAGCTGCCCAACGTCAACCGCCTGCTGAAAAAGCACGACATCGACTTCGAAGTCCTGACCGCCGGCGAATACAAACGCACCCTGACCGTGTTTGGCGAAAATACCGAGAAGGGCCGGGAGAAGTTTCAGGAGGACCTGGACATCACTCATCAGCTGTTCAAGAACTTTGTCTCGCGCTATCGCCCGCAACTGGACATCGATAAGGTCGCCACCGGTGAAATCTGGCTGGGCGTCGCGGCGATGGACAAGCAACTGGTCGACGAACTGAAGACCAGCGATGAGTACCTCGCCGAGCGGGCGAAGAAATCCGAGCTGTATCACCTGCATTACGCTGAACGTAAAAGCCTGCAGGAGCGCATCGGCATGGCGGCCAGTGGGTCGGTGGACCGGGTCTTGCTGTCCTGGTGGAGCCGGCTGACTCAGCAACGCTTCTGGTAAAAAAACCTCATGAGCGCCTTGTTGCCGGCCTACGGCAACAAAGCGCTTTGCACCCTTGAATCGAATCCAGTGCGGTATATATATACTTTAACGCGTTGGAATGTTGTTTGTTTGGTCTGGTTGTTCATCGGTTATTCAAACTTTTATAAGAAAATGCCCAACGTTAATCTGGTTGTCCAAATCAGATTAAAGGTTGTTCAAGATGAAGGTGGAAACGAATAACACAGCATTGAATAGCATGACGCCAGAACAACAGGGCGCCTTCTTCTCGCTTATTAAACAACAGGCTCCCTCCTGGTTGCTCGAGTCGCCCTCCGATGTTCGCGCCGCCCTGCGCACGAGCCTGCTGGCAAGTTACCGCACCCGACGCGCGGTGGCGGACGCCTTGGGTGAATTGAAAGCCCCTGAACGCTTTTGTGCCCCCCTGTTGGCCAAGGCCATGTCAGCCAAGTTGGGCGAGCCGTTTGATGTGGAAGGCGTGATATTCCAGCATGTACGCTCGACGTCGAGCTTGCTCGGGTTGAGGAAAAAGCTGATCACGCCGATTGACCGTGACCTGTTGATGGCGGCCTGCGAAAATTTCGAATCCAGCGAGACGGCGCCGGGAAATTATGACGACAACTCGTTGCTATATGTTCCCAAGCATATCAATGGTCGGTCCGATAAGATCCTGTCAATCAAACCCGATGAGTTTGCGCAACTGTGTCGAACATTGGACTTGGGTAAGCAATATCAGGCCCATATCAAGACCGTGTTGGGCGCGGTGACGTTGCGCGATAAACATCAAGCTTATGCAAAAGACCGGTTTGAAGTCGACATGCATATTGCGTTCATGAAAAAACATATCAGTGCCGATGTTTATGGCATGCTGAAGCTGGTCAAGGACAGCGCTTCGCCGATCAAGTTGGGTAACAATACGCCAGGCTATCAAGGGTTGGAGATACTGGGTGTAAAACTGCAGGGCGCGATCTTTATTGGCCCCGTCAGTGAGCATGCAGACGATGATTATCGATGCGTGGTTTACCTGCCGGGGGATCCGTTGCACCCTCTGAAGGAATATGCGTCGTTCCAGGACTTTGAGTCGGAGCTGAGTAGACGCCTTAGAAACGCCGATTTTCGCAAGTTCTTCATGCGTTTCATTTTGCTGAGCGACCGGCCGGGTTTCCACAACGCGCTGGATAAGCGGCTGTTATCTGTCTCTACACCACTTCCAAACACCACTGTTATCGTATCAGTCGAAGGATTCGATCTGGAAGATGATGTGTTCCTGACGTTGTTTAACCAGCGCTCGGGCCATGTAATCGCCGATGCGCAATTGCTGGTGGTGCCAACGGATGACGAGGATGAAAAAACCCGTCTGGCCAGGTTGGAGACGTATAAGACCATCGGCGTCAACACGCTGCTGTTCTTCAGCTCCTTCGTGCCGGTGGTGGGTGAAGTCATGTTTGCCGTCGCCGGCTTTCAATTGCTGGCAGAGGTTTATGAAGGCATCGACAGTTGGTCCCGGGGGGAGCAGGAAGAAGCCACCGACTATCTATTCGATGTCATCGAAAACCTGATTCTGATGGCGGCAACGGCTGGCGCCGCGACATTGGTGGGCAAAGGTTACAAGACCGTCAAATCTTCGGATTTTATCAGTCGATTGAGAGCCGTCCCGGTTGGCTCCGGTTCCATCCGCTTATGGAAACCCGATTTAACAGCTTATCGCCAGCAGTCAGCCGTGCCGCGCAGGCTTCCGGCCGATAAGCAAGGGCTTGTAACGTGGCGTGAGCGTCAGTACGTGCGAACAGGGGCGGATACTTATGCCTTGCGGCCCATTGAAGGCACCGACCTGTGGGAAATCGAGCCTGCGCAGGCCTCCGGACGCTATTCACCGGTGCTGGAGACTAACGGCGCAGGGGCGTGGCTGCACGATTCCGAGCTGCCACAGCAATGGAATCTGCTCACCTTGTTTCGACGCCTGGGCTATCGCGAGGAGGACATCCCGGACACCGAGGGATTACAGATCCTTGCCATGAGTGGCCTCGACGAATCGCTGTTGCGCCAGCTGTATCCGGACCGCAGCAAGCCGATGGCGACGCTGGTCGACACCGTGCGACGCTTTCGCGCGGACAAGGCCGTCAACCGTTTCATGGAGCAAATGCGTGTATCGACCTCCGCGCCGCAGGCTGACGCCGACCTGCAGTTGTATTTGCTGACATCCGGGGATAAATGGCCTTCGGAAACCAGGGTGAGCATTACCGATATTACCGGTGGGCAAATCAAGCAATACGGGCTGGCTTCGGCGTCCGGGCAAATCAGGATCTCAGAGGATCTTTTCAACAAAGGGCAGTTTTATCCAGCGTTGCTGAAGGGGCTGGACACGGCGCAGCGTACGGCGCTGATTGGCTCGGCGACTGACGAAACGCTGCAGGCCCGATCGTTGGCCAACGTGATTGCCGAGGAAGCAGAGGGCCAGAGGTTGTCGCTGTTTGAGCGCTTCTATCAGCGCTCCAATGTGATCACCGAGACGAAGGCTGCGCCTGTCCAGGAGCAGTTTGCCGATCTGCCGGCCAGTGTCGCCGACGAGCTGGTACAGAATGCGGACACCACTGAATGGCTGCAGCTCGATGACGCAAAAGTGCCGTTGCGGCTGGCCGAAGAGGCCCGGCGGTATGCGCAGATAGTGCGCCTGAACCGGGCTTATGAAGGGCTGTACCTGGACGCGGCCAGCGGGCTGGACACGGACCGATTGGTGCTCAACACCCTCAAGCATTTGCCGGGCTGGCCAAACGATGTGTTTGTCGAGATCGTGGAACGGGCGGGGCCAGCTGAGGCACGGGCCAGCATTGGCTCGAAAGACGCCGTGCAAAAGCTCGTTATCGAAGCTTACCCTGACCGTTTTGAAGCGTCCGATGCCAGTGGAAAAAGCTTGTTCACGCACCTGAAGCGCACCCGCGCGCATTTTTTTCAAACGCTATGGCAAGGCTTGCCCGTCAATACGCGCAAAGCGCTGGGGGTCGAAGCGCTGGACGCCGGCGTGGAGCTAAGGAAGAAAATCACGACACTGGCATTGCAGCGGCGGGATGCCATCGCCGGGGCCATCGGTATCGAGCCGATACACGCCGGTTACCGCTCGCCGATGGGCCTGGCAGACAGGTTGGTCGCAAAAGCGATTTTATTGGGGCTACCGCCTTCAGGTGAGCGCTCATCGCGTTCGCCGGCACTGCTACAGCGGGCCCAAGAACTCTATCCCACTCACTCGCCAACGCAGATCGAACATTTGCTGACGACATTGGGCACCGACGAAGTGTTGGCCATCCAGGCACTTGAGGCACTGCGCCAGGAACATCAGGCCATTCGCGATGCGCTGGAGCGCTGGGTCAATCGCCAAACCCACTATCAGGAAGGCGACGGGCCGCGACTCAGGGTGCCTCAACACAGCAAGGGGCGAGCCGCTCAGGCGATTTTGCGCGCCTGGCGCAAAGAAGGCAGTTTCATGCTTGGCACTCCGGAAATGCTTTACAAGCTGAGTCTTGATGCGCAGCCACTGGGGGAAATCCCGGTGCTGGTCGGTAACTTCAGCCACATCGGCGCCCTGGAGATGGACAGAGTAGGGGCCAGCGCCGGATTGAATGCATTTCTGCGCAACTTCCCCAACCTGCGCACATTGAGCCTGACCGGCAATGAGCTGAGCCGAATCCCCCAGGCTATCGCGGCCATGCCCAAGCTTGAGCACCTGGACTTGAGCGATAACCGGATTCAACTGACGCCCGAATCGATCCCGTTGCTCAATGGCCTGGAGCAGCTGCAGACCCTCAACTTGAGCTTCAACCCGGCGCTCGGGCAAACCCCGACGGTGACGGCCCTGAAACAATTGCGACACCTTGCATTGCGTGGCTCCGGGATTGTCGATTGGCCGGTCGGGGTCAACGACCTTTCCGCACTGCAGACACTGGACCTGCGCGACAACCGCATCGCACACCTCCCGGACACGGTGTTCAAGGCGCGGCCTTCCTTGAACCTGGGCACAAACGTCGATGGCAACCCATTGTCAACGTCGAGCCTGGCGGCGCTCGCCGCCTATCAACAATCCAACCGCATCAGCCTGGGGGTCCTGGCCGCCGAATACCTTCAAGTTGCGGCCGTGCAACCGGATGTCACCAGACAGGGCTCGATCTGGTTGAGCGGACAGGTCGGTGCTGAATTGGCCCGTAAAGAATCACTTTGGAGCTCATTGTCGTTGAACCCAAGGTCCAGGGATTTTTTCCATTTGCTTGCCCGGCTACACGACACCGCGGATTACAACCTGATGCAAATCGATTTGACTCAGCGGGTATGGGACGTGCTGGAAGCGGCCGGCGAAGATGACGCGTTGCGACGCGCCTTGTTTCAAGCGGCTCGCCTCGGCCGGGTCAGCGCCCAGGACGCTGCGGGGTTGTTCAGCGATATGGTGGTGCGGGTCCTGTGTTATCGAGCAGTGGTGTCGGCTCGCACTGGAAATCGTACCCTGGAGGGGGAGCTGGTGCGTCTGTTGAGAGGCTTGTTTCGACTGCAACAGGTGGAACGGCAGGCCATGATCGAGATCGGTCGTCGCACGCAGTCCGGACCGTTCAGTCGCGCCCAGGCACGGGAACTCGAGCTGATTTACCGCGTGAGGCTGGCGCAGCGCCTGGATCTGCCTGACCAGCCCAGGGAAATGAATTTCGTGCGCAATGTCGACGTATCCCCCGAGGCACTCGAGAGCGCCTATCAAGAGGTCGCCAAAGCCGAAAACTCCGATGCGTTTTTGGCCTCGATCAACGCCCGAAGGTTCTGGTACGAATACCTCCTGCAGACTTATCAGGACGAATTCAACACCATGAGCGAGCGTAGCGCTCGTGCCTTTGCACAACTGGAAGCGCAAGTCGCCTTGCCCCGTGCGACCGCGACCCAGCGCCTGAACGCGATCATCGAAAACTATAAAAACGACGCCGTACAATTTATCGATCGCTTGACCGCTGCAGCCTTGGCGAGACATCCGGGACTGGCGCTGCCTGCCGAGGAGGTTTCTGATGAATAAGCTCCCTCATGATGCACTGGCCGATCCGCCTCCGACACCGAACTGGCAAATGCGCAACGATCTGAAAGGCATCGTGGACATCGCGCTGCCACAAACCCCCGGCCAGTTTGGCGAACACCGGATCAAGCAAAAATGGGGGCAGGACATCGACCCGCAGACCACCCTGCTGGTGACGCTTGAATACGATTACAAGGGCCATCCCGCACAGGCCGGTGTCCACCAGGGTCAAGTTGCAAGTTCCCAGTCTTTACTACAGGCGTTGCTTTTGAACTACCAGACGGTGGGTGACGGGCGATTCGGAGAAACTGCATTTGGTCTCTACACCCCGCCTGACATCGGTCCGGACGTTCGCATCGTGGAGAAAGTCGACGAGTTCGCCGATCAGGGCAGCGGCAACCACCAGACCTATGAAGGCATCTATCGGCAAACCGCTGCGCAAACCTACGGACCGCAAACGCAGCTGGCCCTGAGACCGGCTGACTTCAAGCAGTGGGTCTGGGAACTGGCGTTGCAGGACCTGTACAGCGCATACCTTGATCGGGCGTGGCCTTCGGACGAGGTGCTGCTGGCGCCTGCGCCCTATGCCTTGAGAACCTCGGTCAAGGCGGCTTTTGTCATGAGCGCCTGGCTGCAGCGCCATGAACGACGCTTGACGCAAAAAGGTCTGGAACTGACATTGCAGGCGGCAGGGTTATCGCCTGATCAACCTTGGGAAACATTGACCATCAGCCAGCTGCAGGCACCGACTCCGGTCTCCTCTACGGTCACGGCACGCCGCTTGAAACTCTATCGTTATACCGCCAGCGATATCTGGGTCTTCGATAGCCCGTCCAGCGCCAGGATCATGCTGTACATCCCCGGCAACTCGTCACCGCTGCATGACTTCACCGACGCCGCGCAACTGCGCCAATGGGTGGTGGCGCAGGGGCGCACCGAGGAAACGAAACAGGCACTGGCGGCGCACTTTGCCGATGAGGATCGCATCGACGGTACCTTTCACGCCGGTGTCCTGACGGCGCTGGAGGGTATGGCGATGTATCCCACAGAACACCGGCTGACCAAAGAGGCCGGTTTCTTTAACAATGACGGCTACTGGGATCCTGCCGAGTACATCGGCTTCGATGACGCTGGCGCAGGCACGGACCCGTTTGCGCAGCTGGTGCTGACAATGAAGCAGGCGGCATTGGCCAGCGTCAACACCATTCGTGACGATGCCCAGGTCAATCGCGACAATTTGAGCGCTGTGGTCGAGCCGCTCGTGCAATGGATCAACCGCTTTGGTCCGCTGGCCTTGTTCGTGCCGGGAGGCGAAGGCCTGCTCGCGTTGACGGGACTTATCGATGCCGGTTATGGCCTGGATCAGGCCGTCAACGGAGAAACGGCAAGCCAGCGTTCCGAAGGTGTGACGCGCACAGTGTTTGGCTTGCTCAACGCTCTGCCAATCGCCGGGATCGCGGCCTTGGCCGCGGGCGATGCGGTTGATATAGGAACGCTGGCGAAAACCGATCATCGCGCCGGCAAACCTTCTGTGGCTGCATCTGAACCGCACGCCTCCGTTCAACCGATCCCTGCGGTACCGACCCGCCTGGCACTGCTGCGGGGAGTGGGCCCGTCGGTTGCCACCTTCAGTGATGAAATGCTCGCACAGATCGGCAGGGTCAGCGCGGTTGATGACGACATGCTGCGCCTGATGCAAACCGGACGCCCAACGACGCCGTTGCTGGCCGATACCATCAGCCGCTTCAAGATCGATCGGGATCTTGGCCCGGCCGCAGACCCTGAATTGTTCAACAGCCGGTATGAAGCGCTTCAACAGTCCGCGAATGCGTGGGTCCAGTTGTTTCAACGCGAGTACCCGGGCTTGCCCAGAAGCGCCATCGAACAAATGCTCGACCGCTATGGCGTGGACATCCAGGTGGCGCCCGACACTACCGAGGCCTTGCAAGTGATCAAGCGCCTGGACAGCAAGGCTCGCCAATATCAGCAGCATGTACGGCTCAATCGAGCTTATGAGGGCTTATACCTTCGCTCGATGCGCAATCCGCAGTCAGACACACTGGCCTTGCACTCGCTGAAAAACCTGCCCGGCTGGCCATCAAACTTGCGCATTGATGTGCTCGATCAGTCGGCCGTCGGGCGTGTGCTGGACCGTAGCGGGCCGCTTGGTGCTTCGCACGTCCGGCGCCTGATCAGGAGGGGCGATCACTATCTGCACCAAAATCTGCAAACGGACTTCTACGGCGCAGTCCTCGGGGTGCTATCAGACGATGAGCGTTCAGCGTTGCACCTGGCGTCCCTTGATCCCGCCAGTGAACTGCGGCTGAAAATCGGCGACCGGGCGTTATCACGGTCTGAATTCATGTTTGGATCAGGCAGGATGGACAACGGGTTACCCTTCGAGCATCAGGGTCTAAGGGGCGGCTGGTTTCCGGACCCGCTGCCGGCCGGGGCGTTGCGGCACCAAATGATGAGGTTGCAGGTCAGGGACCTTTACCCGGAATTCTCCGATACCGAGGCCGATGAAATGCTGCAGCGAGCGGGGGCGGGAGCCCAGGCACACCTCGACGGTTTGCAGCAGCAGTTTCAGCAACTGAACACCGATTTGACCGGTTGGATCGATCAGGCAACCGACGACATCGAAGACATGGACTTACCTTTTATCGTCGCCGGTGACATTGAAGCGCAGGGTCTCAATGAGGCGCAGATCGAGGCGCATAACCTGGTATTGCTGCATAACGCGATTCAGGAAGAACGTGCTGTCAGAATCGAATTGGCGGATGAAATGATCGACATCTGGCAAAAACGTGCGCCGCAGGAAGACAGTCATTATTCAGGCAGTTACTTGAACGGATTCACGATGAACATGAATTTTGAGGATTTTCACCGATTACCCGCACTGAATGTTCGTCTAGACGAAGTGACCGGGTTGTCGATGCGCCACTTTCATTTGTTCGAGCGTGAATCCATGAACGATTTTCTCGAATCTTTTCCAAACCTGCGCACCTTGAATCTGGCCGGTACCGACCTTCGTCTTCCCGATATCGATGGGAACCTGGTAAGCGCTCTGCCGCCTCAGATCAGCCGATTGCGTTATCTCACCTGGTTGAATCTGCGCGACACCGAAATGGCATTCACAGGGGTGATGGCCTCGAAACTCAGTGAGCTGACTCAGCTGCAACATCTGGATTTGAGCGATAACCCGCTGGCCGTCCCTCCGTTGGTGGTGGGAATGAACGAGTTGCGCGAGCTCGACCTGAGAAACACCCGGATTACTACATGCCCCATCGGGATCATGGATCAGCCGTACCTGGAGCGGCTGGATTTACGCGAGAACCAGATCACCCGGGTGCCGCCGGCGGTGGTGAGCCAGGCCATCAGTCGTGACCGCGTGCTGCTGCAGGGTAATCCATTGACCGATGAAGACACGCTGTTGCGCCTCGTGGAACATCGCCGCAGCACAGGCATCAACTTGTGGTTGAGTGAGCCTGGCCCTGATTACGGCGAAGTCATCGATTGGTTGCGTGAGAGCACAAATGAGCAACGGCAAGCCAGGCGATTGATCTGGCAGCGGTTGGCAGCCAAACCGCAGGGCCCGCGATTTTTGAGAATCATGGACGGTCTGAGTCTGACGGCGGATTTCCGGGTGGATTATCTGACGCTGCAAGCGCGGGTGTGGCGACTGCTGGGCGAAGCGGATGCTTCAGAGGAATTGTGGGCGCGGCTGGTCCAGGATGTCGAAGTGGCCGAGGTCGATGCCGATAATCCGTTTGCCAGTTTCACGGTACTGGAGGATCGAGCGAGGCTCTACACCGATTGGGTGGCGATGGGGCGACCGTTTCCGATAAACGCGGGTCAACCCTGAAAATTGCCGATGGAACGGGTTGTTCGAATACTTAAATATCCTGTATTACAACGCAGGTTTAATGCTCGAGGATTTTGTTAGAGTTTGACTGACCTACAACGCAGCAAGGAAGTTGCATGATGGAAGAACGCAGGAAGTACAATGGCGATCCTCGGGATTACGCTCGTTTTTTAGAGTTGTTGCCCGAAAAAAGCATGTTTCTTATCGATCAACGATCCAATAAGGATTTGAAGGTCGTTTATCGTGCCAGTAACAATGAAATAGAGTGGGCACTTATTCGGGGTCATCAAGCGAGTCAGTTGAAGCCAGAGTTTAAGGTTTTTATTGAGGGTGACTTTTGGGGGAGTCTGAATGGAAAGTTATTCGATGATATTCCCGCTTTGGCACACGCTCTAAGGAAAAGAGGTTTGACTCAAGTCGAGTTCTGACAATTCTTGTAATCGATACAAAGCTTGCAAATTATAAATAAAGCCTTGACCCCATTTTGGGGTCAAGGCTTTATGTTGTCAGCGGCGACGGAACAGCGGCAGCGGTTCGTCGGTGGCGGCCTGATAGGTCACCGAAAAGTCCTTGAGGCTTTCCAGCGCTTCGTACGGGTCTTTGTCGGCGCGCAATGCAAAGGCATCGAACCCGCAGCGACGCAGGTAGAACAACTGATCGCGCAGCACATCGCCGATCGCCCGCAGTTCGCCCTTGAAACCATAACGGTCACGCAGCAGGCGCGCATTGGAGTAGTTGCGGCCATCGGTGAAGGCCGGGAAGTTCAGGGCGATGACCTGGAACTGATCCACGTCGTCACCGATTTCTTCGGCTTCTTCATCGGCGTCCAGCCACACGCCCAGGCCGCCATCGCGGGCCTTGAGCATACGGCTGTGTTCGCGCCACAGCTGCAGCGGGACGATGTAGTCGTCGCAGTTGCTGATCTCGTCGATGTTGAAGTCCTTGGGCAGCAAGTGCCAGGTTTCGTCGACGACCTCGTTGTTCTTAATTATTCGCTGCATAGACGCGCTCCTTGAAGAGGTCGATGCCAATACGCTGATAGGTGTCGATGAAGCGCTCGTCTTCGGTACGTTGTTCGATGTACACGTCGATCAGCTTCTCGATCACATCAGGCATGACGTCCTGGGCGAAGGACGGGCCGAGGATCTTGCCCAGACTCGCATCGCGGGTGCCGCTGCCGCCCAGGGAAACCTGGTAGAACTCTTCACCTTTCTTGTCCACCCCGAGGATGCCGATGTGGCCGACGTGGTGGTGGCCACAGGCGTTCATGCAGCCGGAGATGTTCAGGTCCAGTTCGCCAATGTCGAACAGATAGTCCAGGTCGTCGAAACGGCGCTGGATCGATTCGGCGATCGGGATCGACTTGGCGTTGGCCAGGGAGCAGAAATCGCCGCCCGGGCAGCAGATGATGTCGGTCAGCAAGCCGATGTTCGGCGTGGCGAAGCCTTGCTCGCGCAGTTCGCCCCACATCTCGAACAACCGGCCCTGTTCCACGTCGGCCAGGATGATGTTCTGCTCGTGGGAGGTGCGCAGCTGACCGTAGCTGTAACGCTCGGCCAGGTCGGCCACGGCGTCGAGCTGTTTGTCGGTGATGTCGCCCGGGGCAACGCCGGTCGGCTTCAGGGACAGGGTCACCGCCACATAGCCCGGCTTCTTGTGGGCCAGGGTATTGCGGGTGCGCCAGCGCGCGAAGCCCGGGTGCTGTTGGTCGAGCTCGGCGAGTTCGGCGGTCTGGTTGTCCAGCGCCTTGTACTCGGGGTCGACGAAGTGTTTGGCGACGCGATGCACTTCGGCCTCGGTCAATGTGGTCTGGCCACCGCGCAGGTGTTCCATTTCCGCGTCGACTTTTTGCGCAAAGACTTCAGGCGTCAAGGCCTTGACCAGAATCTTGATCCGCGCCTTGTACTTGTTGTCACGACGGCCATAGCGGTTGTAGACCCGCAGGATGGCGTCGAGGTAGCTCAACAGGTCCTGCCACGGCAGGAATTCATTGATGAACGCGCCCACCACCGGAGTACGGCCCAGGCCGCCACCGACCAGCACGCGGAAGCCGACTTCGCCAGCGGCATTGCGCACCGCTTCCAGGCCGATGTCATGGACTTCGATGGCGGCACGGTCGGAAGTCGAGCCGTTGATGGCGATCTTGAACTTGCGCGGCAGGTAGGCGAATTCCGGGTGGAACGTCGTCCATTGGCGGACGATCTCGCACCATGGGCGCGGATCGATCAGTTCATCGGCGGCGACACCGGCGAACTGGTCGGTGGTGACATTGCGCAGGCAGTTGCCGCTGGTCTGGATCGCGTGCATCTGCACGGTCGCCAGCTCAGCGAGGATGTCCGGAATGTCTTCCAGCGCCGGCCAGTTGAACTGCACGTTCTGCCGGGTACTGATGTGGGCATAGCCCTTGTCATAGTCGCGGGCAATCTTGGCCATCATTCGCGTCTGGCGCGAAGTCAGCTGGCCGTAAGGCACCGCCACCCGCAACATCGGCGCGAAACGCTGGATATAAAGCCCGTTTTGCAGGCGCAGCGGGCGGAATTCTTCTTCGCTCAGCTCGCCTGCCAGATAGCGTCGGGTCTGATCACGGAACTGCTTGACGCGGTCCTCGATGATCCGCTGATCGTACTCGTCGTATACGTACATATAAGTCCTGTTCTCAGGCTTGGGCCGGTCGGATCCAGTTGCGTTTAGACGCCTGGAAGTCTTCCGATACTGCTCGGCAATTCTGCGCGCACGGCCGCGCACTCCCTACGGAGCCGGGGCAAGATACCAGTTTGCAGTTATGCGTAAAAGTGATGTTTGAGTATATGCAAAGAACCAAAAGGACTAATGAGAATCGTTGTTGCAAAGCCCTTGGTTGTGGTGAGGGCAATCATCGTCTTAACTGTGGTCGAGTCTTTATGCAATCACCGATAAAACCGACAAGAGGCGATGCAATGAGCAACCCTACCAAAGTCACAAAACCCGATAGCACGGTCGATGCCTGGGCGATTCTGTTCCTGATCATCCTGGTCGTGGGCACCGCGGTATTCTGGGTCAGTCATCAGTAAAAACCACGTCCGGGCTCGCTCCGACGGTTGTCGGGCGACAAGGGGGACAAACGCCTTTGTACGGGAGGTCGCTGGCTAAAATGTGCGGCGAATTTTCGAGGCTCGGACGATCAGCGTTGAAGGTGTTCTGTGGCGTATTGCTGGCGCTGGGGATGATCTCGGCCCCTTGTGCCCAGGCGGCGTCGGTGCTGTTCCTGAACCCGGGAACCAGTGGCGAAGCTTTTTGGGTCAGTTACTCGCAGTTCATGCAGGCCGCGGCCAGGGACCTGGCCATGGATTTGCGCATTCAGTACGCCGAGCGGATACCTGGAAACACCCTCAAACAGGCTCGTGAAGCGCTGCAGGGGCCAGACCGGCCGGACTACCTGGTGTTCGTCAACGAGCAGTCCGGCGCCCCCGAAATCCTGCGCCTGGCCCAGGGCAGTGGCGTGAAGCTGTTCATGGTCAATAACGCGCTGACCCCGGACCAGATGAGCCTGCTCGGCTCGCAACCTGAAAAATATCCCGATTGGCTGGGCAGCCTGGTGCCCAACGACGAGGAGGGCGGCTACCTGATGCTCAAGGAGCTGATTCGCCTGCATGGCCCGGTCGCTCCCGGGCAGGTCGTCGAGCTGTTGGCGTTCTCCGGGCTGAAGGTCACGCCGGCGGCGCAGTTGCGTGAGAAAGGCATGATGCGGGCCCTGGCCGAGCACCCTGAAGTGCGACTGCGCCAGTTGGTGTATGGCGGCTGGACCCGGGAGCGCGCCTATGAGGTGGCCGGATTGCTGTTCAAACGCTATCCGCAGGCCTCGCTGGTCTGGACAGCCAATGACGAAATGGCCTTCGGGGCCATGCAAGCCTACGCCGACGCCGGTGGCGAACCTGGAAAAGACGCACTGTTCGGCACCATCAACCATTCGCCCGCGGCCTTGCAAGCGCTGCTGGACGGTCGGCTGAGTGTGCTGCTGGGTGGGCATTTCAGCCTGGGCGGCTGGGCCCTCGTGCAGTTGCATGACTACGATCAGGGTGTGGATTTCGGTCAGTACGGCGGCCGCGACCGGCAGCTTCCGTTGCTGCAACTGATCGATCGGGCACAGGCCATGCGCCTGCTGGCGCTGGGCGTCAGGCAGGATTACGGCGTAGATTTTCACAAGCTCTCGGCCAAGGGGCAACCGGCGTCGTATCGTTACCCGTTCAGCCTGCAGACCCTGCTGCACTGAGTGATTGGCCTGGCGTCAGGCATCAGATCCCGGCCAGATGCAGCACCAGCTTGACGATGCCGAACAGGGTCAGGGCGAACACTGCCGTGAACACAATCCCCAGGATCACGAAATGGCTGGGCTTGCCGTGAGTGAAGTCCCGGGCCCGGTTCTTCCCGCTCTGCACCCCGAACGCCGCGGCCATGACGCTGTGCAGCATCTGCCAGAAGGTGGGCGGTTTGTTGTTGTCGACTGGATTGTCCATAAACCCCTCGTCACTTGTGTGTGAGAGCTAAGCATAGACAATCCCGAAAAATGCATGGGCTCAGGAGTCAGACACCATTGTGTAGGAGCCGGCATGCTGGCGAAGGCGGTGTGTCAGGCGGCATCGTTATCGACTGTGAAGACGCCTTCGCTGGCAAGCCAGCGCTCCTGCAGGGGGTATGTGTACACCGTGCAGGAGCTGCCGCAGGCTCGGGCCGCGTTCGGACGATCTTTTGATCTCAGTTGTCGTAACCCAGGTTCGGCGCCAGCCAGCGCTCGGTCACGCTCAGCTCCTGGCCTTTGCGCGACGTGTAGCTCTGCACCTGGTCCTTGTCGATCTTGCCCACGGCGAAGTACTGCGCCTGCGGGTGCGCGAAGTACCAGCCGCTGACCGCCGCCGCCGGGAACATCGCGTAGTGCTCGGTCAGGAACACCCCGCTGCGGCCCGCCTGCATTTCGCTGGCTTGCGGGTCGAGCAGTGCGAACAAGGTGCCTTTCTCGGTGTGATCCGGGCAGGCCGGGTAACCCGGAGCAGGGCGGATGCCGGTGTATTGCTCCTTGATCAACGCCTCGTTGTCGAGCGTTTCGTCCTTGGCGTAACCCCAGTAATCCTTACGGACCTGCTGGTGCAGCCATTCGGCGCAGGCCTCGGCCAGGCGGTCGGCCAGGGCCTTGACCATGATCGAGTTGTAATCGTCGCCGGCATCCTGGTAGGCCTTGGCCACTTCTTCGGCGCCGATCCCGGCGGTGGTAATGAACCCCCCCACGTAGTCGGTGACTTCGCTGTCCTTCGGGGCCACGAAGTCGGCCAGGGAGAAGTTCGGCTTGCCGTCGGTCTTGATGATCTGCTGGCGCAAGTGATGCAGCTTGGCCAGTGGCTTGCCGTCGTCGCCGTAGAGCTCGATGTCATCGTCGCGCACCTGGTTGGCCGGCCAGAAGCCGAACACCGCACGGGCGCTGATGAGTTTTTCGTCGATCAGCTTGGCGAGCATTTCCTGGGCATCGGCGTAGAGCGAAGTGGCGGCTTCACCGACCACTTCATCGGTGAGGATGCGCGGGAACTTGCCGGCCAGGTCCCAGGAGATGAAGAACGGCGTCCAGTCGATGTATTCGGCCAACACCTTGAGGTCGATGTTGTCCAGCACTTTGGCGCCGGTGAAGGTTGGTTTGACCGGGGTGTAGCTGCTCCAGTCGAACTGCGGCTTCTTGGCGACCGCGGCGGGGTAGCTCAGGCGTTCGGTACGGGCGCTGCGGTTGGCGGTGCGCTCGCGGACTTCGATGTATTCCAGGCGGGTCTTTTCGACGAACGCCGGTTTCAGTTCCTTGGACAGCAACTGGGTCGCCACGCCCACGGCGCGCGAGGCGTCGGTGACGTAGATCACCGCGTCGTTGCTGTACTTCGGTTCGATCTTCACCGCCGTGTGCGCCTTGGAGGTGGTCGCGCCGCCGATCATCAACGGCAGGTGGAAGTCCTGGCGCTGCATCTCGCGGGCCACGTGAACCATTTCATCCAGCGAAGGCGTGATCAGGCCGGACAGGCCGATGATGTCGCACTTCTGCTCCTTGGCCACTTGCAGGATCTTCTCGGCCGGCACCATCACGCCGAGGTACGACGATGTCGTAGCCGTTACAACCCAGCACCACACCGACGATGTTCTTGCCGATGTCGTGCACGTCGCCCTTGACCGTGGCCATCAGGATCTTGCCCTTGGCTTCCGGCTTGTCGCCTTTTTCCAGTTCGATGAACGGAATCAGGTGGGCCACGGCCTGTTTCATGACGCGGGCGGATTTCACCACCTGCGGCAGGAACATCTTACCGGCGCCGAACAGGTCGCCGACGATGTTCATGCCGGACATCAGCGGGCCTTCGATGACTTCGATCGGCCGGGCGAACGACTGGCGCGACTCTTCGGTGTCTTCGACGATATGGGTGGTGATGCCCTTGACCAGTGCGTGCTCCAGGCGCTTGTTGACGTCCCAGTTGCGCCACTCTTCGGTCTCGGCTTCCTTGACGCTGCCGTCGCCCTTGTCTTGTCGGCGATGGCGAGGAGGGCGTCGGTGCCTTCCGGGGTGCGGTTGAGGATCACGTCTTCGACGGCGTCGCGCAGTTCGGCCGGGATCTGGTCGTAGATCTCCAGCTGGCCGGCGTTGACGATACCCATGGTCAGGCCGTTGCGGATCGCATACAGCAGGAACACCGAGTGAATCGCCTCGCGCACCGGGTTGTTGCCGCGGAACGAGAACGACACGTTGGACACGCCGCCCGAGGTCAGGGCATACGGCAGTTCGTCGCGGATGTAGGCGCAGGCGTTGATGAAGTCCACGGCGTAGTTGTTGTGTTCTTCGATGCCGGTGGCCACGGCGAAGATGTTCGGGTCAAAGATAATGTCTTCCGGCGGGAAGCCGACGTCATTGACCAGGATGTCGTAGGAGCGTTTGCAGATTTCTTTCTTGCGCGCTTCGGTGTCGGCCTGGCCGGCTTCGTCGAAGGCCATCACGACCACGGCGGCACCGTAGCGCTTGCACAGTTTGGCGTGCTGAATGAACTGCTCGACGCCTTCCTTCATGCTGATCGAGTTGACGATGCCCTTGCCCTGGATGCATTTCAGGCCGGCTTCGATCACTTCCCACTTGGAGGAGTCGATCATGATCGGTACACGGGAGATGTCCGGCTCGCCGGCAATCAGATTGAGGAAGGTCACCATGGCCTTCTTCGAATCGAGCATGCCTTCGTCCATGTTGATGTCGATCACCTGGGCGCCGGCTTCGACCTGCTGCAGGGCGACTTCCAGGGCTTCGGTGTAGTTGTCGTCACGAATCAGCCGGGCGAACTTGGCGGAACCGGTGATGTTCGTGCGTTCGCCGACGTTGACGAACAGCGAGCTGCGATCGATGGTGAAGGGTTCCAGGCCCGACAGGCGGCAAGCCTTGGGAATCTCCGGGATCGCGCGCGGTGCGTAACCGGCCACGGCCTTGGCGATGGCTTCGATGTGACCCGGGGTGGTGCCGCAGCAGCCGCCAACAATGTTGAGGAAGCCGCTTTGGGCGAATTCTTCGATGACCTTGGCGGTTTCCGATGGCAGTTCGTCGTACTCGCCGAATTCGTTCGGCAGGCCGGCGTTCGGGTGCGCGGAGACGTAGGTGCCGGCCTTGTTCGACAGCTCTTCCAGGTACGGGCGCAATTCGCTGGCACCGAGGGCGCAGTTCAGCCCGACCGAGATCGGCTTGGCGTGGGCCACGGAGTTCCAGAACGCCTCGGTGGTCTGGCCCGACAAGGTGCGGCCCGACGCATCGGTGATGGTGCCGGAAATCATGATCGGCAATTCGACGCCCAGTTCTTCGTAAACCCCTTGCACGGCAAAGATCGCGGCCTTGGCGTTCAGGGTATCGAAGATGGTTTCGATCAGGATCAGGTCGGCGCCGCCTTCGATCAGGCCCTTGGTGGCCTCGGTGTAGTTTTCCACCAGTTCATCGAAGGTCACGTTGCGATAGCCGGGGTTGTTCACGTCCGGCGACAGCGAGCAGGTCCGGCTGGTCGGGCCGAGCACGCCGGCGACGAAGCGCGGCTTGTCCGGCGTTTCCAGGGTCTTGGCGTCCGCCACCTTGCGTGCCAGGCGGGCGCCTTCTACGTTTAACTCGTACGCCAGGTCCTGCATGCCGTAGTCGGCCTGGGACACCTGGGTGGCGTTGAAGGTGTTGGTTTCAAGAATGTCGGCGCCGGCGTCCAGGTAGGCTTTTTCGATCGAGCCGATCACGTCCGGGCGGGTCAGGATCAACAGGTCGTTGTTGCCCTTGACGTCGCTCGGCCAGTCGGCGAAGCGTTTGCCGCGGTAATCCTGCTCCTCGAGCTTGTAGCTCTGGATCATTGTGCCCATACCGCCATCGAGTATCAGGATGCGCTCTTTGAGGGCGTGCTTGAGAGCTTGAAGGCGAACACTGCGATCGGACATTGGGACTACTCGGAAAGACCATGACGAAGGGGCGGGATGATAGCAAACCTGTGCGCTTTTAGAGCATGTTCGGCTTTTGCATGAATATCGCTCATGTTGGCGCGGCTGTCGGACCGGTAGAATCGCGGCGTTTTTTCATGATCGGGACCAGGGACATGTCTTTTCGCGTCATCAGCCTGGTTTTGCTGGGTTTAAGCTGGGGCGCCGTCGCGCAGGAACCGGCGATCTCCGCTGCCATCTCCTACAGCCGCGACATCCAACCGATCTTCACCGAAAAATGCGTGGCCTGCCATGCCTGCTACGACGCTGCCTGTCAGCTCAATCTGGGCAGTGGCGAAGGGGTTGCGCGGGGTGCGACCAAGGTCCCGGTCTACGACGGCGAACGCAGCGGGGCCGCCGCGCCGACCCGGTTGTTTTATGACGCCTTCGGCCGGCGCGCCTGGCAGCAAAAAGACTTTTATTCGGTGCTCGACGCCCAGGGCAGCCAGGCTGGCTTGATGGCGCGGATGCTGGAATTGGGCCATGACACCCCGCTGCAACCCAACGCCAAACTGCCTGAAGACATTGTCCTTGGGACGGATCGGGCAAATCTGTGTGCCATGCCAACGCAATTCGAGGGTTATGCCAGATCCCATCCGAAAGAGGGCATGCCGCTGGCGGTCACGGGCCTGACCGATCAGCAATACCAGACGCTGCAACGCTGGCTGGCCTCCGGTGCGCCAATCGATGAACCGGGGCTGGTCCCGAGCGCGAATGAGGCGTTGCAGGTGGTGCAGTGGGAAAACCTGCTCAATGCCCCGGGCGCCCGGCAAAGCCTGGTGGGGCGCTGGCTGTTCGAACACTGGTTCCTGGCGCATATCTACTTCAAGGATGGCGAGCCGGGGCATTTCTTCCAGTGGGTGCGTTCGCGTACGCCGCCCGGCCAGCCCATCGACCTGATCAATACCCGCCGCCCAAATGACGATCCCGGGATCCAGGTGTATTACCGCCTGTGGCCGGTGCAGGGGGTGATCGTGCAGAAGACCCACATCACCTATCCGCTGAGCGCGGCGAAGATGGCGCGGGTCAAAAGCCTGTTCTATAGCGGCAACTGGCAGGTCAATGCCTTGCCGGGTTATGGGCCGGAGCGCCGGGCCAATCCGTTCAGCACGTTCGAGGCGATCCCGACCCAGGCGCGGTACCAGTTCATGCTGGATAACGCCGAATACTTCGTGCGCACCTTCATTCGCGGCCCGGTCTGCCGCGGTCAGATCGCCACCGATGTGATCCGCGATAACTTCTGGGCATTGTTCCAGGCGCCTGAGCACGATCTCTACATCACTGACCCGAATTACCGGGGCCAGGCCACGCCTTTGCTGGAAATGCCGGGGCAGAACGATGACGTTGGCAGCGTCCTGAGCCTTTGGCACGACTACCGCGACAAGCGCAACGCATACGAGGCGCTGCGCCGGGACAGCTACGCCGATGCGCCGGCACCGAGCTGGTCGACGTTGTGGGCCGGCAACGATAACGCGTTGCTGAGTATTTTCCGGCATTTCGACAGCGCCTCGGTGAACAAGGGCCTGATCGGCGACGTTCCGCAAACGATGTGGTTGTTCGACTACCCGTTGCTCGAGCGCACCTATTATCAACTGGCGGTCAATTTCGATGTGTTCGGCAACGTCTCCCATCAGGCGCAGACACGCCTGTACTTCGACCTGATCCGCAACGGCGCCGAGCAGAACTTCCTGCGCCTGATGCCGGCGGATTCCCGGGAGGATTACCTCGACGACTGGTACCAGAGCGGCGGCAAATTCAAGATGTGGCTGGACTATGAGGCGATCGACGATGACAAGCCGACCGCGCTGAAGCTGGATGAAAAGGACCCCAAACGCGATTTCGCCAAGCAGTTGCTGTCCCGCTATGGTGACCTCGACGCCAAACCCGATCCGATCAATCGCTGCGACGGCGCTTATTGCTCGCGACCCAACATCGATCCGGCGTTGCAGAGCGCCGAGCAGGCCTTGAGTCGCCTGGCCTCCCGCCCGGCGGCCGGTCTCAAGGTCATCGATCTACTACCGGAAGCGACCCTGCTGCGCATCGAGACGCAAAGCGGCAAGCGCGAGGTCTACAGCCTGCTGCGCAATCGTGCGCACAGCAACGTGGCGTTTCTGCTCGGCGAGTCGCTGCGTTACCTGCCGGGGCTGGACACGGTCACGATTTTTCCGGGTGTGCTCAGCAGCTATCCGAACTTCATGTTCAACATCCCCGCCGAGCAAGTGCCGGCGTTCGTCGACGCGATGGAAAACGCCAAGGATGCCAACCGTTTGGAGAAAATCGTCGAACGGTGGGGGATCCGGCGCAGCCATCCGCAATTCTGGTTTTACTTTCACGACCTGAGCCGATACGTCCACGAGACCGATCCGGTAGAAGAGGGCGTGCTGGACATGAACCGCTATGAAAACCTCTGACACCTGCCACACGCACTATGTAGGCGCTGGCTTGCCAGCGAATAGGCCTTCACATCCAACATAAGTGTTGACTGAACTGACGCCTTCGCCAGCAAGCCGGCTCCTACAGGGGGGGATTATCGAAAGATTTCCCGACAAAAATACTAGGACTTTGTCCGGCGCGTTGATTGGCGTAAACTGCGCCCAAGCCTGCGAGGAGTTTCCATGACCGCTATTACCATTACCGACGCCGCCCACGACTATCTGGCCGATCTGCTCTCCAAGCAGAACACGCCGGGTATCGGCATCCGCGTCTTTATCACCCAGCCTGGCACCCAGTACGCCGAAACCTGCATTGCCTACTGCAAGCCGGGCGAAGAAAAACCTGAAGACACGGCGCTGGGGCTGAAAAGCTTTACCGCCTACATCGATTCGTTCAGCGAAGCGTTCCTGGACGACGCGGTAGTCGACTACGCCACCGACCGCATGGGCGGCCAGCTGACCATCAAGGCGCCAAACGCCAAAGTACCGATGGTCAACGCCGACAGCCCGATCAACGAGCGTATCAACTATTACCTGCAGACCGAGATCAATCCGGGGCTCGCGAGCCACGGCGGTCAGGTCAGCCTGATCGATGTGGTCGATGACGGCATCGCCGTGCTCAAGTTCGGCGGCGGCTGCCAGGGCTGCGGCCAGGCGGACGTCACCCTGCGCGAAGGCATCGAGCGCACCTTGCTTGAGCGTGTTCCTGAGTTGAAGGGTGTTCGGGACGTGACCGACCACACGCAGAAAGAAAACGCCTATTACTAAGGTGTTCGCTGCGACATGAAAAACGGCGCCCCGTGAGCGCCGTTTTTTTATGGGTGAAGTTCAATGGCCTCTTCGCTGGCAAGCCAGCTCCTACAGGGGAATGCGTACCTCTGTAGGCGCTGGCTTGTCGGAACGCCGAACCGCAGCGAAGGGGCCCTATGGCCGATACAAATGCGCATGCCCGGCGCGATACAGCGACGACTCACTGAAGTGATCGCTGCCCAACACCCGGCCCACCAGAATCAACGCCGTCCTCCGAAACCCCTTCGCCTCAACCTTCCCGGCAATATCCTCAAGCGTCCCCACCACCCAATCCTGATCCGGCCAGGTCGCCCGGTGAATCACCGCGATCGGACAGTCCGCACCGTAATGCGGCAACAATTCGACCAGGATCTTCTGCAGATGATTGACTCCCAGATGGATCGCCATGGTGGCTCCATGCTGCGCCAGGCTGCCCAACTCTTCGCCGGCCGGCATCGTCGTCTTGTCGGCGTAGCGGGTCAGAATCACGCTCTGTGACACATCCGGCAAGGTCAACTCCGCACCCAGCAGGGCCGCACAGGCCGCTGTCGCGGTCACGCCGGGAATGATTTCAAAGGCAATGTCGAGTTCACGCAGGTAGCGGATCTGTTCGCCAATGGCGCCATACAGGCTCGGATCGCCGGAATGCACCCGCGCCACATCCTGGCCCTTGGCATGGGCGCACTTGAACAGTTCGATGATCTGTTCCAGGTGCAGTTCGGCGCTGTTCACCAGGCGTTCGGCCTGATGACCTTCGAGTACGGCGGCGGGCACCAGGGAGCCGGCATAGATGATCACCGGGCAGCTGCGGATCAGCCGTTGGCCTTTGACGGTGATCAGTTCCGGGTCGCCGGGGCCTGCGCCAATGAAATAGACAGTCATTGTCGGTTCCTGTGAAAAAAGGGCCTGGGCAAGGCTTCAGATGAAGATTGCTCATGATCGAAGGCGGGGATTATCGGGGATTTTAAGCAGCGCCAGCCAGCGCGAGGGTGGCCTGGGCATATTTCTGTCGTGAAATCAGCAGTTTCGCCGGCGCCTGGGCCAGGTGTTCGGCCAGGGCAAGGGCGGCACTTTCCGCGACGCCGTAACAGCCGGTGCGTTCGAACGCGATGTCCGAGCGGTGGCTGAGTTGCGGTTGATAGCCGGCCAATTGTTCGCTGCTGAAATACATCAGCGGCAGCGCGAGCTGTGCGGCCAGTTCGATCAGGCCCGGTTCTTCGCGCTTCAGGTCGATGCTGGCCAGTGCCTTGACCTGGTGTAGCTCGATGCGATGAGCCTGCAGCGCCTGGTCGAGCAATGCCCGCAACGTGCCGACGGGGCAGCCGCGCTGGCAGCCCAGGCCGACCACCAGGGTCGGCAAGGTGCTGTTATCCGTCATGCGTGGTATTGGCCAGCGCTTTTGCGGCGGAACAACCAGGCGCTGATCAGGCCCAGGGCCAGCCAGAACGCGACGTTGGTCAGCTGCGAAGCGATTTTGAACTGCGACTCGAGCGCTTCCGGAGCGAGCATCGAGTGCACTTCCGGTTGTGGCGCGCCTATCACGTGGGGCACGGCGAGGATGGCGACGCCGAGACCTTCATCAGCCAGTGGACGGCTGAACACGATCAGGGCGATGCCGGCTGCGGTGGAGGCGGCAGTGCCGATCCACCAGACCTGCCGCTGCGCCAGATCGGCCGCGGCAGTTCCCGGCAGTTCAGGCGGCAGGCCGAGGGTCGGCGCGAGCACGAAGGTCGCATAGCCGGCCAGGCCCCAGAGCAGGCCTTGAGAGGTGTTGGTCGGGGCGCGCAAGGTGTAGAGGCCGGCGAGCATCAACGCGAAACCGACCGCGACCACCAGGTTGCCACCGGTGGTCGACAGCACGCGCCTGCCAGCCGTCTTCCGGCTCCCAGGCCTCGGCGTCATGGCTGTGAGCGGCGACAGCACCTGCGGCATGCTCATGCACTTCAACAGCCGCCGGCTCGGATTTTTCGTAGGTCTCGGCCTGCAGAATCAGCGGCGACACCCAGAAACTTTGCAGCAGGGTCAGCAACAGGGCGGCCAGCAGCCCGGTGAAACCTGCGGTTTGCGCGATACGCTTGATCATGTTGGCAGGTCTCAATGGCACGGGAAGGCGGCGCTGTGACGGGTATCGTGCGCGGCATTGTGCACCGCTTCGATGTGCGAGAAACCGGCAAAATAGACCAGGCACGCGCCGAGGATCGACGCGCAGGCGGCGGCGGTCAGGCGTTGAGTCAGGGTCGTGGTGCTGCTGGCGGTGCTCTTGTCTGTGTTGCTGCCGTGCTGCTGATGATCGACATGGCGCTTCCCTCTGGTCTGTCAGTGGGTGAATAGAGCGCATGGAAGACCCCTGCGAGTCGCGCACGCAGAGGTTCAAACAGCGCCCGCCCACCGCGGGTTTGTTATTCAGTGAGCATAATGGTCACTTTGTGTTGCGGGCCGGTCTCCGGGCTCACGAGGGGCTTTGGCTTTCGCCGTGACCTGCAAGCATCACCTTCCCATGCCGAACGCTGGCACAGTGGATCTGACGCTTCGCTCGCTTACCGTTGCGGGGGCAGCACCGGACTGACATGGCCTTGAGTAAAGCACATGATTCACCGGTTTCCCGTTTCACCCTGTGAAGGGCACCCGTAACAAGGCGTGTAGGAGAGCATGGGCGGGGGTTGGGCGTCAATTGGCAAGGGTTCTCACTTGATACCGAGGCGCTCCATTCGCGGGCGAGCCTCGCGCCTGCAGGTCGGCGGCGCTCTTGTAGGAGCGAGCGGTGCGGCGATCCGACTTGCCCGCGAAGTCGTCCTGACGGCTGACCACAAGACATTGACCCGCCCCCACACCATGCGTAGCCTTGCGCATTCGAGGTTCTTCGGCATTTGCCGAAGCTAAGAAGGGAACGCGGTCGATGCCGCGGCTGCCCCCGCAACTGTGAACGGTGATGTTCGCTGCCACGCCACTGCAAACCCTGTGCAACGGGTTCGCGGGAAGGCGCAGCAAACGCCAGTCCAACGACTGGCACACCGTCAGCCAGGAGACCTGCCTCGACACAGATTCTCACTACAACCGGGCGGGGTGATCCGGTGGCGAACTCTTCCGCGCGCGCATCCGTCGCAGCGATTGTCGTCCCGTATGCCCGCCACCTTGCCAAAGGGCATCCGATGAAAACACTGGCCAAACTTCCCGTCACCATCGTTACCGGCTTCCTCGGTTCGGGCAAGACCACCTTGCTGCGGCACATGCTCGACAACGCCCAGGGCCGTCGCATCGCGGTGATCGTCAACGAGTTCGGCGAGCTGGGCATCGATGGCGAAATCCTCAAGCAGTGCGCCATCGGCTGCACCGAGGAAGAAGCCAACGGCCGCGTCTACGAGCTGGCCAACGGCTGCCTGTGCTGCACCGTCCAGGAAGAATTCTTCCCGGTGATGCGTGAACTGGTGGCCCGTCGCGGCGACCTCGACCACATCCTCATCGAAACCTCGGGCCTGGCCCTGCCAAAACCCCTGGTGCAAGCCTTCCAGTGGCCGGAAATCCGCAGCGCCTGCACCGTTGACGCGGTGATCACCGTGGTCGACAGCCCGGCCGTCGCCGCCGGCACCTTCGCCGCATTCCCGGACCAGGTCGACGCCCAGCGCAAACTCGACCCGAACCTGGACCACGAATCGCCGCTGCACGAACTGTTCGCCGACCAACTGGCCAGCGCCGACCTGGTGATCCTCAACAAGGCCGACCTGATCAGCCCTGAAGACCTGGCCCGTGTGCGCCTGGAAGTCGCCGAAGAACTGCCGCCCGCGGTGAAAGTCATCGAAGCCAGCAGCGGCCGCCTGCCGCTGGACGTACTGATCGGCCTCGGTGTCGGTTCCGGAAGCGCCACATCGACAGCTCGTCACAGCCATCATGATCATCACCATGAAGGCGAGGACGATCACGACCACGACGCCTTCGATTCGATCTCCATCGAACTGCCGCAAGCCGACGAAAGCCTGCTGCTGGATGCCTTGACCCAACTGGTGGTCCAGCACGGCATCCTGCGAGTCAAAGGGTTCGCCGCGATCCCGGGCAAGCCGATGCGCCTGCTGATCCAGGGCGTGGGCACGCGCTTCGACAAGCATTTCGACCGTCAGTGGGGCGCCGATGAAGTGCGCACCACGCGCCTGGTGTTGATCGGCCAGGAGCTGGACGCGACGCTGCTCGAAGCGCAATTGCGCGCCGCACTCAGCGTTTAAGCCATGCACCTGCTCAGGACCCAGCCCGGCGGTTTCGTGTCGGATGACAATATCGCCGACCTTGGACAGACCCCCGCCGAGCTGGTGATCCTGTGCAGCGGCGACTCCAGCCTGGCGCTGCTCGCCGAAGCGGCGCAGCAGTTGCCGGACGATTACCCGAGCGTGCGCCTGGCCAACCCGATGCAGGTGCAGAATCATGCCTCGGTCGACCTGTATGTCGACCAGGTCCTGCGTCACGCCAAGGTCATTCTGCTGTCCCTGCACGGTGGCATCGCCTATTGGCGTTACGGCGTCGAGCGGCTGGTGGAGTTGTCGGGGCGCGGTGTGCAGCTGATCCTGGTGCCGGGCGATGACCGTCCGGACCCGGAACTCAGCGACCTGAGCACTGTGGTCGCGCAAGACCGCGACCGACTCTGGCATTACCTGCGTCAGGGTGGCATGGCCAATGCCCTCGATCTGTTTCGCTGTCTCGCCACTCGTTGGCTGGATCGCGACTACGCCTGGGCCGAGCCGCAGACCCTTGCGCGCACCGCGATCTACCATCCACGCCAAAGCCCCGCCGCGCTGCAGGATTGGCAAGCCGACTGGCAGGCCGATCAACCGGTAGCGGCCGTGCTGTTTTACCGCTCGCATCTGCAGGCGGCGAACACCGCGTTCATCAATGTGTTCTGCCAGCGCCTGCAGGCGGCGGGGCTTAACCCGTTGCCGATTGCGGTCGCCAGTCTGAAAGAGCCCGGCTGCCTGGCCGTGGTCGAGGACCTGCTGGATGAGGTGGCTGCCGGGGTGATTCTCAACACCACCGGTTTCGCCCAGTCCAGCCCCGAAGCGCCGCAGTTGCGGCCGTTTCGCCGCAACAATTCCAGTGCATTCAGGCCATTTGCGCCCAGGACAACGAACCCGGCTGGCGCGCCAGCGAGCAGGGCCTCGGTCCGCGTGACCTGGCGATGCATATCGCGCTGCCGGAGCTGGATGGACGGATCATCAGCCGGCCGATCAGTTTCAAGGACCTGGCCTGGCGCAGCGAGCGCAGTCAGTCGGACGTGGTGTGTTATCGACCGCAACCGGAACGCATGGATTTCGTCGCCGAACTGGCGCGGCGCTGGATCGATCTGGCACGGGTGCCCAATGGCGAGAAACGCATCGCGCTGATCCTGGCCAACTACCCGACCCGCGACGGTCGCATCGGCAATGGGGTCGGCCTCGACACACCTGCCGCCGCGCTGAACATCCTGCGTGCGCTGCAGAACGAAGGTTACCCGCTACCGGCCGAACTGCCAGACAGCGGCACCGCGTTGATCCAGCAGTTGCTCGGCGGCGTCAGCAACGACCTCGACACCCTCGACCAGCGTCCTTGCCAGCAAAGCCTGGCGTTGGACGACTATCGGCGGATGTTCGACGCGCTCCCCGCTGCCAACCGCCAAGCCGTGCTGGAACGCTGGGGCGGCCCTGAAAGCGATCCGATGTTCCGCGGCGGGCGGATGATGATTGCCGGGTTGCGTTTCGGCCTGACTTTCGTCGGCATTCAACCGGCCCGGGGCTATCAGGTCGATCCGAGCGCGGTCTACCATGACCCGGACCTGGTGCCGCCGCATGGCTATCTCGCGTTCTATTTCTGGCTGCGCAACACCTATGGCGCCCACGGCGTGATACATGTCGGCAAGCACGGCAACCTTGAATGGCTGCCGGGCAAGGGCGTCGGCCTGTCGGAACAGTGCTGGCCGGATGCGCTGCTCGGGCCGCTGCCGAACATCTACCCGTTCATCGTCAACGACCCGGGCGAAGGCGCCCAGGCCAAGCGCCGTACCCAGGCGGTGATCATCGACCACCTGATGCCGCCGCTGACCCGCGCCGAAACCTACGGGCCGCTGCGCAACCTCGAGTTGCTGGCCGACGAATATTACGAAGCGCAATTGCTCGATCCCCGGCGCGCCCGGGAATTGCAGCGGGACATTCTGCAACTGGTGCGCGACAGCCACATCGACCGCGAACTGCAACTGGATGAAAAACTCGACAGCGATGCCGATGCGGCGATCTGGCTGCCGCGTCTGGACACCTACCTGTGCGACTTGAAAGAGTCGCAGATCCGCGATGGCTTGCACATTTTCGGCGAATCGCCGACCGGGCGTTTGCGTATCGATACCTTGCTGGCCCTGCTGCGAATTCCCCGTGGCGACGGGCGAGGGGCGCAATCGAGTGTGTTGCGGGCATTGGCCAAGGCCTTCGAGCTGGGGTTCGATCCGCTGGATTGTGCGCTGGCAGAACCATGGACCGGACCGCGGCCGATTGAACTGCAATCCCTCACCGATGAAGTCTGGCGCACCGCCGGTGACACACGCGAACGCCTGGAATTGTTCGCCGCTCAACTCATCTCGCAGACAGTGAATCCTCCTCAAGCCAACCCAAAACCCTGTGGGAGCGAGCTTCCACAGGGTCCCGGTTGGTCTGAAGTAAGCGCCATCATCGAACAGCTGCGCGAAGTCGTCGCGCCGCGCCTGGATGCCTGCGGCCCGGCGGAAATGCGCGGCCTGCTCGATGCCTTGAGCGGTCGTTTCGTCATGGCCGGCCCCAGCGGTGCACCCAGCCGCGGGCGCCTGGACGTGCTGCCGACCGGGCGCAACTTCTATTCGGTGGACGTGCGCAACCTGCCGACCACCACCGCGTGGCGCATCGGTTTCCAGTCGGCCAACCTGATGCTTGAACGGCACCTGCAAGACCATGGTGATCACTTGCGCCAGCTCGGCCTGTCGGTCTGGGGCACCGCGACCATGCGCACCGGCGGCGACGACATCGCCCAGGCCATGGCGCTGATGGGCGTGCGGCCGGTCTGGGCCACCGGCAGTCAGCGGGTCGACGATTTCGAGATCCTGCCGCTGAGTCTGCTCGACCGTCCGCGGGTGGACGTGACCTTGCGCGTGTCCGGCTTCTTCCGGGATGCCTTTGCCAACCTGATCGCCTGTTCGACGCCGCGTGCAAGCGGTCGCCGCCCTCGACGAGCCGGACGACCTCAACCCGTTGGCGGCCAAGGTCCGCACCGAGCGTGAAACGCTGCTGCAGTCGGGTCTGGATGAAGAGACGGCTCGGCGCCAGGCCGGTTGGCGCATCTTTGGTGCCAAGCCCGGTGCCTACGGCGCGGGCGTGCAAGGCGCGATCGACGGTCGCCTGTGGCAAAGCCGCCAGGACCTGGCCGAGGTTTACCTGAACTGGGGCGGTTACGCCTACGGCGGTTCCGACGAAGGCACCGCCGCCCGTGAACAGTTCGCCCAGCGCTTGAGCCAGGTGCAGGCGGTGCTGCAAAACCAGGACAACCGCGAGCACGACTTGCTCGATTCCAACGACTATTACCAATTCCAGGGCGGTATGCTCGCTGCCGTGGAAAGCCTCAGCGGCGCACCGGCGGCCAGTTACCACGGCGATCACAGCCAGCCGGACCTGCCGAAGATCCGCACCCTGAAGGAAGAGCTGAACCGGGTGATCCGTTCCCGGGCCGCCAACCCGAAGTGGATCGACGGCGTGAAGCGCCATGGCTATAAAGGCGCGTTCGAACTGGCGGCCACGGTCGACAATCTGTTTGCTTTCGACGCGACGACGCAGTTGATTGACGATCACCAGTACGCATTGCTGGCGGACGCTTATCTGCTGGACCCGGCGACCCGGGACTTTGTTCGCGAGCACAATCCCCATGCACTGCGCGACATGACCGAACGCCTGCTGGAAGCGCAGCAGCGGGGCATGTGGCAGGAGCCGGGTGAGTACCGCGAGGCGCTGGAGAATTTGTTGCTTGATATAGAAGAAGACAGCTAATGCGCCGCAAAACCCTGTGGGAGCAAGCTTGCTCCCACAGGGATTAAGGTGCTGCTGATGGATCACCGACCATGACTGAGTATTAAAGATGACCGACACCCCGCATTTCCCCCTCTCCGCCGTGGTCGGCGCCGACGACTTGAAACTCGCCCTCTACCTCACCGCCATCGACCCGAAAATCGGCGGAGTGCTGATCGAAGGCCCGCGCGGCATGGCCAAATCAACCTTGGCCCGAGGCCTGGCGGACCTGCTCGCCAGCGGTCAATTCGTCACCTTGCCCCTGGGGGCTACCGAAGAACGCCTGGTCGGCACCCTCGACCTCGACGCCGCGTTGAGCGAGGGTCGCGCGCAATTCTCCCCTGGCGTGCTGGCCAAGGCGGACGGCGGCGTACTGTACGTCGATGAGGTCAACCTGCTGCCCGATCACCTGGTGGACCTGTTGCTCGACGTGGCCGCCAGCGGAACCAACCTGATCGAACGCGATGGCATTTCCCATCGGCATTCGGCGAAGTTCATGCTGATCGGCACCATGAACCCGGAGGAGGGCGAACTGCGGCCGCAATTGCTCGACCGCTTTGGTTTGAACGTCGCCCTCAGCGGCCACACAGTGCCGGCCGAACGGGGTCAGATCATTCGCCGGCGACTGGATTTCGACAGCGATCCCCAGCGGTTCTGCGGCGAGTGGGAAAGCCGGCAGCAATCACTGCGTGAGCGTTGCCAGACAGCGCGCAGCACACTGGCGAGCATCCCCCTCGACGATCAAGCGCTGGCGCAGATCACCGAGCGCTGTTTTGCCGCGGGTGTCGACGGCCTGCGCGCCGACCTGGTGTGGTTGCGCGCGGCCCGTGCCCACGCTGCCTGGCGCGGTGCGACTGCCATTGCCGAGGAAGATATCGATGCGGTCGCCGAGTTCGCCCTGCGCCATCGTCGTCGCGAACAGGCGCCGCCTGCGCCACAACACCATCAACCGCAGGCAGGCCAACATTCAAATCCTGGGGAAGGCCAGGGCCAATGGGGCGAAATGCCCGCCCAGGCATTGCCGGTCGGTGCCCGCCGTGAAGTGCCGAGCTGGCCAAAAAAAGCCTTAGGCATTCGCCCTCGATCTGACGCGGGGGCGAATGCCAGGCCCCGCGCCGGACGGTTGGACCACGGCAAGCAAGGCAAGCGCCATGCGGCCCGCACCGGCTCGATCAACTGGCCCGGCACCTTGCTGGGTGGCCGCCCGCGCAAGCGCGATGACGTGCTGTTCCACCTGCGTACCCGTTCTCCCCATGAACTGTGGCTGGTGATCGTCGACGCCTCGGCCTCGACCCGTCGCATCAAGGCGTTGAGCGATGCCAAGGGCCTGCTGGCGCAACTGTTCGACGATGCCTACCGCCAGCGCGCGCGCCTGGCCTTGCTGACCGCCAGCGGCCAGGCACCGACATGGCAAGTGCAAGGGTTGAAGGCATCCGCCGGGTTGCGTACCTGGCTGGAGGGCCTCGGCGCGGGTGGCGGCACGCCGTTACTGGCCGCGCTGGGTGAGGCGGGCCGCTGGCTGGCCGCCCGCCGGAAGCGTTTTCCGGCGGAGCGACAGCGACTGTTGCTGGTGACCGATGGCCGATTGAAAGACTTCACGATGTTGCCGACCCTAGATTGTCCGGGGCTGTTGATCGACATTGAGCGAGGGCCGATCCGGCTTGGGCGGGCAAAGGTGTTGGCTGCCGGTTTGCAGGCCGAGTATCGGCATATCGACGAGCTGGTTCCAGGCTGAGTCTTGCGCTGCCTGTACCGGCCTCTTCGCGAGCAAGCTCGCTCCCACAGGGGATTTATGTACGCCGCAGCTCAACTGTGTGCGAGCTTGCTCGCGATGGCATCAACTCGGTGCTGGATAATCACGATCGACCCGCATCGCTGCCCAACAAGCAACCCCATCACAGGAGTGAACCGTGCGCGTACTAGCCGCCAACCCCGTTTTCGCTACTTCGCGAAGAAGCTGGCGCTCAAGCAGGTCCGGCCGTTGGCGGCGGATGACAGCTGGACCGATGACTACTACCTCGCGGGGAATTTGCGCAGGTTGTCGCGGCTGCGCTTTTCCGGACGCTGAATGGTCATGACTCCAGCCCCAGGGAAAAAGCCTTCGGCGCCGGAATCGGATGGCGCATCAGCGTGCCCACCACCAACGCCCCGAGCAAGGCCAGCAAACCCGCGACCCACAGCAACAGGCTGAAACCGCCGACGAACGCCTGGCGGGCCAGGGGTTCTACCAGTGAGCGTGCGGTGTCGGGCAACAGGCTCATCGCGGCGCTCATGTCGCCGGCCACCACCCGCGAGGCGATGCCTTGGGCCTGGTCGACCCATGGCGCATCCTGGGTCGACAGGCTGGTGCGCAGTAACTGCTCGGTATGGCTGGACAGCAATGCGCCGAACACACCGATGGCCAGCACGATCGCGCTGAAACGCATGGTCGTGCTCATGCCCGAAGCCATGCCGGTGCGCGCCCGTGGCACACAGGCCATGATGTTCTTTTGCGTGTCGCCGTTGAGCAGCCCGGCCCCGGCCCCGGTTACGGCAATCGCCAGGGCGAAGGGCAGGTAGCCGCCGCTGCTGACGGCCCAGGCACTGAGCAGATTACCGCTGCCGACCAGGGTCAAACCGGCGGCCATCATGGTCGCAGGCGCAAATCGACTGGCCAGGCGCACGCCGATGCGCGGGCAAATCAGCATGGTCAGGGCGAACGGCAACATCCCCAGGCCCGACGCAATGGCCGAGAAACCCAGGCCGTTTTGCAGGTAGAACGGCAGCAGGGTCATCATCACCTGAGCACAACCGGCGTAGGCAAACATGCCCAGCAGTGCGCCGATAAAGCGCGGGTGCTTGAACAATTGCAGATCGACCATCGGCCGCCGCTGCAGTCGTTCAATCACCACGAACAGCCCCAGCAACAGGGCGCCGCCGAGCAGCCGGGCGTAGGTCAGCGGGTTGCTCCAGCCGATGCGGTTGGCTTCGATCAGGCCCCAGATCAAGCACAGCAAACTTGCGCTGAAGGCCAGGCTGCCCCAAGGGTCCAGACGCGCGGATTGGGTGTCGCGAGATTCCGGCACCGCACGCCAGACCATCGCCATCAGGAACAGGCCGACTGGCAAATTGAGGTAGAAGATCCAGCGCCAGCCGATGTATTCGGTGATCAACCCGCCGACGGTCGGCGCGGCGGTCATCGCCACCCCCATGCAGGCGCCCCAGAACGCCCAGGCCTTGGCCCGTTCCACTTCATCGTGGAAGGTATGGCCGATGGAAGCCAGGGCCGAGGTCAGCAGCAAGGCGGCACCGACGCCCTTGATCGCCCGGGCGATGTCGAGGAACAACGCGCTGGGCGCCGCGCCGCAACCGATGGACGCAAGGATGAAGATGCCCAGGCCCCAGAGCAGGGTTTTCTGCCGGCCGAAGCGGTCGGCGATGCTTCCAGCGGGCAATAGCAGCGCGGCGAAGGCCAGCATGTAGGCGCTGACCACCCATTCGATGTCGGCAAAGTTCGCGCCCAGGTCCCTTGCGATCGTGGGCAGGGTGACGGCGACGATGTTGGTGTCGAGGACAATCAGCGCACAAACGCCGGAGGCCGTCAGCAGCGTCAGGCGAGGGCTGACCCGGCTCATGAGGTGATTGCCTTTTGGGCAAGGTGATTGCATCCGCGCGCGATAAGCAGTTTGACGTACATGGCAAGGGCTCTTTACTGTGATTGCCTGGCGAGCTTATCGCGACCGAATGCAGGCTTCGTTAGCCGGTTGACGGGTTTTCATTACCTTTGAGCTAATACACCGATGGACATACGGCATTTCCGTTATTTCCTGGCCGTTGCCCGGCAAGGCAACTTCACCCGCGCCGCCGAGCAACTGGGTATCGCACCGCCGACCCTGACCCGCCAGATCCAGGACATGGAAAACGAACTCGGCACGCGATTGTTCGTGCGCCAGACCCGTGAAGTCAGCCTGACCGAGGCCGGCGCCGCGCTGTTGATCGAGGCCGAGGCAACGGTGCGCCAATTCGAATACGCACAGTCCAATGCCCAGCGGGCCGGGCGCGGGGATATTGGCCATATCGAACTGGGTTACGTGGCGTCGGCGGTGTATTCGGGCTTGCTGCAGAAACAGGTGCAAGCCTTCAGCCGCGAGTGTCCCGACGTCAGCCTGAACGTAAGGGAAAGTCCCATGGCGTCATTGCCGATGATGGTGGTGGAGGGGCGTTTCGATATCGGCTATGTGCGTTCACCCATGACCTTGCCCGAAGGCCTGGAGGCCATTCGCCTGGACGCGGAAGGCTTTGTGCTGGCGCTGCCGTCCGAGTCCTGGTTATGTCGTTTGCCGGAAATCGCCCCGGAGCATTTGCAAAACGAGACGTTCATCCTGCCGGAGCAAGTCAGCGGCACCTTGCAAGTTGCCGCCGAGGGAGGGTTTGCGCCGAAGCTGGGGGCGCAGCCAGGCGGGCTGGTCGCGGTGATTGCCCTGGTGTCCCTGGGGCAAGGCGTGGCGGTGGTGCCGGAATCGGTGGTCGGGCATGTCGGTTTGCCGGGTGTGCTGTACCGGCCAATCAAGGGGTGTGAGGCGAGTTCGTGGTTGTCGTTGATTCATCGGCGCTTCGAAAAATCGGCGGCAGTGGCGAGGTATATCGAGCAGGTTAAAAACCGCTAA
Source organism: Pseudomonas sp. VI4.1 (assembly GCF_002029345.1). Taxonomy (NCBI): domain Bacteria; kingdom Pseudomonadati; phylum Pseudomonadota; class Gammaproteobacteria; order Pseudomonadales; family Pseudomonadaceae; genus Pseudomonas; species Pseudomonas sp. VI4.1. The sequence continues at coordinate 50,982 of NZ_MULM01000171.1, read as the reverse complement.
AAGCAAAAGCTTCGCGAGCAAGCCCGCTCCCACATTTGATCCCCATTGTTTGATAGAACGCGGACTAATGTGGGAGCGGCGGTGCGACGATTCGACTTGCTCGCGAAGGCGGCCGTCGGAACAACGAAAGTCCAGAGGTTTACAGATTTTGTAATAATTTTAGACTGTAGGAAAAGTCCCATTCACCTGTACGCTCCAAGGCCTTTTTCCTTTCAGGACTTGCATGAACACCCTCTTGGAGCCTCCCGGTTATCCTTCCTCTTCGCGCTACCTCGCGCTCTTGATGCACGCGAAACACCCGGTCTTTCGACTTCCGAACAGCTTCGACATTGCAGTCCCACGGCCTCTGAGCCGCGCCTTGCCATGCCCGGCATTCTGACAATCACCGAACAGACCGAGACTTATTTATGGAATGGATAGCCGACCCTACCGCCTGGCTGGGCTTGTTGACCCTGATCGTGCTGGAACTGGTGCTGGGCATCGACAACCTGGTGTTTATCGCGATTCTTGCCGACAAACTGCCGCCCGAGCAGCGCGACCGTGCGCGAATCATCGGCCTGTCCCTGGCCCTGTTGATGCGCCTGGGCCTGCTGGCGAGTATTTCCTGGCTGGTCACCCTGACTCAGCCGCTGTTCGAGGTGTTCGACAAGAGCTTCTCCGGCCGCGACCTGATCATGCTGTTCGGTGGCGTGTTCCTGTTGTTCAAGGCCACCATGGAATTGCACGAACGACTCGAAGGCCATGTCGGCGAGCGCTCGTCCAATACGGCTTACGCCATGTTCTGGCCGATCGTCGCGCAGATCGTGGTGCTCGATGCGGTGTTCTCCCTGGACGCGGTGATTACCGCCGTGGGCATGGTCGATGAACTGGCGGTGATGATGATTGCGGTGATCATTTCCATCGGCCTGATGATCGTTGCCAGCAAGCCGTTGACCCGCTTCGTCAATGCGCATCCGACGGTGATCATGCTCTGTCTGGGCTTCCTGATGATGATCGGCTTCGCCCTGACCGCCGAAGGCCTGGGCTTCCATATCCCCAAGGGCTACCTGTACGCAGCCATCGGTTTCTCGATCCTGATCGAGATCTTCAACCAGGTCGCCCGGGCTCGCCGCAAGCGGTCCATGCAGGGCCTGCGGCCAATGCGTGAACGCACGGCCCACGCGGTGATGCGTATGCTGGGTGGTCGCCAACTGGCGGCAGAGGAAGTCGGCGAGGACATCGCGACATGCTGGTCAACGGCGAGGTGCCTGGCGGGGAGCTGTTCGACCGTCGTGAACGAGTGATGATCAGCGGCGTGCTGCAACTGGCCGAGCGACCGATCCGTACCCTGATGACCGTGCGCGCCGACGTCGATCACATCGACCTGGCCGACGATGCCGAGACCATTCGCACGCGACTGATGCATTCGTCCTACTCGCGCCTGCCGCTGATTCGCGACGGTGTGGTGGATGAGCCGTTGGGCTTCGTGCACAAAAAGGAACTGCTCAAGGAATACCTGGCCGGCAACGAACCCGGCCTTGAGGATCTGGCGCGCAAGACCATCAACTTGCTGGACAGTTACTCGATCCTCAATGCCCTGGAGCAGATGCGCAAGGCCTCGACCCACATTGCCTTCGTGGTCAATGAATTCGGCGACTTCGTCGGCGTGCTGACCATGACCGACATTCTCGAATCGATTGCCGGCGAACTGCCCGATGCCAGCGAAATCGAAGGTCCGGATGTGGTGCAAGAGCAGGGCGGGTACGTGGTCAGCGGCGCATTGAACCTGGCGCGGGTGCGCCAGCACACCGGCTTTGCGGCAGAACCGACCGACGACTACCAGACCCTCGCAGGGTTGGTGGTAAGCGTGCTGGACCGCCTGCCGATGATCGGTGACAGCCATGAATGGGAAGGCTGGCGGTTGACGGTGATGGCGGTTGAGGAACGGCGGGTGACGCGGGTGTTGCTGGCTCCTGTCGGCGGGTAACTTAGCGCTGCCTCTGCAGGCCTCTTCGCCGGCAAGCCGGTCTCGCTCCCACATTTTGACCGTCGTGTTGGCTAACGCGATCAAAATGCGGGAGCGAGCCTGCTCGCGATTGCAATCTTTCAAGCGACGCATGTCTCAGGTTCGAGTACCAAATGTGGCCCTGATACCCGCCCTGCGTAGACATCGGTAGCGTTCCCGACCTGTGGGTTTCGTAACATCTTTTTCGCGCTTGAATACATCCTTCTGATTCCCAACGCTTTTCAAACTTCCCAACAGCGCCCGCACAACCTGTGGCACACTTTCTGCTGTCTATTCCGTTGTTACATACCATATTCCGGTATAGCGGAATAAACATCACCCTGGAGTGCTTGCCATGCATCGCCGACCTTCCTTGTTCAAAGCGTGTGTTTTTCTCTTAGCGGCTTCGGCTGCTGCCGTGGGGGTTGCCCAGGCTGCAGACAGCAAGCTCGACAGTGTGCTGGCCCGCGGGAAGTTGATCGTCGGTACGGGCAGTACCAATGCCCCGTGGCACTTCCAGGGGGCGGACGGCAAGCTGCAGGGTTTCGATATCGATATTGCGCGGATGGTCGCCAAGGGCTTGTTCAATGACCCGAGCAAGATCGAGTTCGTGGTGCAGTCGTCCGATGCGCGGATCCCCAACCTGCTGACCGACAAGGTCGACATGAGTTGCCAGTTCATCACCGTGACCGCCAGCCGGGCGCAGCAAGTGGCGTTTACCCTGCCGTACTACCGCGAAGGTGTCGGCCTGCTGTTACCCGCCAACAGCAAGTACAAGGAGATCGAAGACCTCAAGGCCGCCGGCGACGGCGTGACCGTTGCGGTGCTGCAGAACGTGTATGCCGAAGAACTGGTGCACCAGGCGCTGCCCAAGGCCAAGGTCGATCAGTACGACAGCGTGGACCTGATGTATCAGGCGGTGAACTCCGGCCGTGCCGATGCCGCGGCGACCGATCAGTCGTCGGTCAAGTACCTGATGGTGCAGAACCAGGGGCGCTATCGCAGCCCGGCCTACGCCTGGAGCCCGCAAACCTACGCCTGCGCGGTCAAGCGCGGCGATCAGGACTGGCTGAACTTCGTCAACACCGCCCTGCACGAGGCCATGACCGGCGTTGAATTCCCGACCTACGCGGCCTCGTTCAAGCAGTGGTTCGGTGTCGATCTGCCCACTCCGGTCATCGGTTTCCCCGTCGAATTCAAATGATCCCGTGAGAGTGGGGCGCCTTGGCGCGCCCCGCTCAAGGTATTGCTGACCATGAATTATCAGTTGAACTTTGCCGCCGTCTGGCGCGATTTCGACACCTTGCTGGTGGGGCTCGGCCTGGGCCTGCAGCTGGCGCTGGTGTCGATTGCCATCGGCTGCGTGATCGGCCTGCTGATGGCGTTTGCCTTGCTGTCCAGGCATCGCGCGTTGCGGGTGCTGGCGTCGGTGTATGTGACGGTGATCCGCAATACGCCGATCCTGGTGTTGATTCTGTTGATCTACTTCGCCTTGCCGAGCCTGGGCATTCGCCTGGACAAGATCCCGTCGTTCATTATTACCCTTTCGCTGTATGCCGGGGCGTACTTGACCGAAGTGTTCCGCGGCGGGCTGTTGAGCATTCCCAAGGGGCAGCGTGAAGCCGGGTTGGCGATCGGGCTCGGTGAGTGGCAGGTCAAAGCCTATGTCACGGTGCCGGTGATGTTGCGCAATGTGCTGCCGGCACTGTCGAACAACTTCATTTCGCTGTTCAAGGACACCTCGCTGGCGGCGGCGATTGCCGTGCCGGAGCTGACCTATTACGCGCGCAAGATCAATGTCGAGAGCTACCGGGTGATCGAGACCTGGCTGGTGACCACAGCGCTCTATGTGGCGGCCTGTTACCTCATTGCCATGATGCTGCGTTACCTCGAGCAACGTCTGGCGATTCGCCGATAGGAGGCTCCCATGTACGAATCCCCCAGTTGGTTGCATGAGTTGTGGGTGGCGCGGGAAGTGCTGTGGCAGGGCTTTCTGACCAGTGTGCAGGTGTCGGCCCTGGCGATTCTGCTGGGCACGATGGTCGGCATCGTTGCCGGTCTGGTGCTGACCTACGGCAAGTTCTGGATGCGCGCGCCGTTTCGGTTTTACGTCGACGTCATTCGCGGCACGCCGGTGTTTGTGCTGGTGCTGGCCTGCTTCTACATGGCGCCGGCGCTGGGTTGGCAGATCAGTGCATTCCAGGCGGGTGCGTTGGGGCTGACGCTGTTTTGCGGCTCGCACGTGGCCGAGATCGTGCGCGGTGCCTTGCAAGCGCTGCCCGGTGGCCAGATGGAAGCGAGCAAAGCCATCGGCCTGACGTTCTTTCAATCCCTCGGTTATGTGCTGCTGCCGCAGGCACTGCGGCAGATCTTGCCGACCTGGGTCAACTCGTCCACCGAGATCGTCAAGGCTTCGACGCTGTTGTCGGTGATCGGCGTGGCCGAGTTGCTGCTCAGCACACAGCAGATCATTGCCCGGACGTTCATGACCCTGGAGTTTTACCTGTTCGCCGGTTTGCTGTTTTTCGTCATCAACTACGCCATCGAATTACTCGGCCGGCACATTGAAAAGCGGGTGGCCTTGCCATGATACAAGCTCAAGCTTCGACACAGAATCAAGCGCTGCTGGACATCCGCGGCCTGCACAAACAGTACGGCCAACTCGAAGTGCTCAAGGGCGTCGACCTGACGATGCAGCGCGGTAACGTCGTGACGCTGATCGGCTCCAGCGGCTCGGGCAAGACCACGCTGCTGCGCTGCGTGAACATGCTCGAAGAGTTCCAGGGCGGGCAGATCCTGCTCGACGGCGCATCCATCGGTTATGACGAGGTCAACGGCAAGCGCGTGCGCCATCCGGAGAAAGTCATCGCCCGCCATCGGGCCATGACCGGCATGGCGTTCCAGCAGTTCAACCTGTTCCCGCACCTCACGGCGTTGCAGAACGTCACCCTCGGGTTGCTCAAGGTCAAGAAGCTGCACAAGGACGAGGCGGTGGCCCTGGCGGAAAAATGGCTGGAGCGGGTCGGGCTGCTGGACCGCCGTGACCACTACCCCGGTCAGTTGTCCGGCGGCCAGCAACAGCGTGTGGCGATTGCCCGGGCGATTGCGATGAACCCGAGCCTGATGCTGTTCGACGAAGTCACCTCGGCCCTTGACCCGGAACTGGTGGGCGAAGTGCTGAACGTGATCAAGGGCCTGGCCGAAGACGGCATGACCATGTTGCTGGTGACCCATGAAATGCGCTTCGCCTTCGAGGTCTCGGACAAGATCGTGTTCATGAATCAGGGGCGGATCGAAGAGCAGGGGCCGCCCAAGGAACTGTTCGAGCGCCCGCAATCGCCGCGACTGGCGGAATTTCTCAAGAACACGCGGTTTTAAACACTCATTTTCAATCAGGAGAAACACTCATGAGCATTACTCGTTACGGCACCGGTAGCACGGCCGCTGGCGGTCAGCCTCGCCCTTTCGCCCGCGCCGTTGAAGCCGATGGCTGGCTGCACGTTTCCGGGCAGGTGCCTGCGGTGGACGGCGAGGTCATTACTGGCGGCATCGTCGAGCAGACGCACCAGACCATGAAGAACCTGATCGCGATTCTCGAAGAAGCCGGTTATGGCTTGGAAGATGTGGTGCGTGCAGGCGTGTGGCTTGAGGATTCGCGGGATTTCACGAGTTTCAACAAGGTCTTCTCTGAATACTTCAAACCGGAACACGCCCCGGCTCGTGCCTGTGTGCAGGCGAGCATGATGGTGGATTGCAAGGTCGAGATCGACTGCATCGCCTACAAGAAAAAGGCCTGAGATCCGCGAAGACGGCCTCACGGTCGCCGCTGCACTCTGGTTAAACTCCCGGCCACATTGAATGGGAACCTGAAGACATGACCGAAGACACCATCAAGCGCCGGGCGCGCGGTCTGGACCGGGCGTTCGATATCCTCGATTTCCTCAAGGAGATCGGCCAGCCCCTGCGCCCGAATGAAATCGCCAGTGGCATCGGCAGTCCGAAATCCACGGTCTACGAACTGGTCGCATCGCTGCTCGAGCGGCGCATTCTCGAGCCCGTGGGCAAGGACGGGCACGTCTACCTCGGGCGTCAGCTGTACTTCCTCGGGCAGGCGCATTTGCGGCATTTCGACCTGACCCGCGAGGCCGATCACGCCTTGCAGGAGATCGTCAGCCAGACCCGTGAAACCGCGCAGATGTGCCTGCTCAACGGGCGCAAATACACGGTGGCGCTGATGAAGGAGGGCGAGCGGCATTTCCGCATTTCCTCGGACATCGGCGAAAACGCGCCGATCCCCTGGACCGCTTCGGGGCGCCTGCTGCTGGCGCACCTGAGCGATCAGGCCATCGTCGACCTGATCGACCCTGACGACTTCGTCCTGCCCAACGGCGAGCGCTTGCCGCTGGAACAGTTTCTCAAGGAAATCCGCCAGGCCGGCATCGATGGATTCTTCTCCTTCGACAGCGTCGCCGACACCTTTACCCATTGCTTCGCCGCTCCGGTCAAAGACCCCGGCGGCGTGGCCATCGCGACCCTGTGCATCGTCGCCCCCCCGGGCCGATGCCAGGAACAACTACAACGACTATCGCCGGGTGCTGATCGACAGCGCCAACAGCCTGGCCCGTCGCATCAACGAATAACCGTGGCTGCTCGCGGCCGCGAATGTGAGGAGTTCGACCATGTATTCTGCCAAACATACTGCCGCCGTGGAAAAGGGCTTCGCCCACACGGGTGCCAACCTGGTGCGCGACGTCAGCCTGCCGGCGCTGGTGCTGCATCGCGAGGCGCTGGAACACAACATTCGCTGGATGCAGGCATTTGTCAGCAACAGCGGCGCGGAACTGGCGCCCCACGGTAAAACCAGCATGACGCCGGCGCTGTTCCGCCGCCAACTCGACGCCGGTGCCTGGGGCATTACCCTGGCCAGCGCCACCCAGACCCGTGCGGCTTACGCCCATGGGGTGCATCGGGTGTTGATGGCCAACCAGCTGGTCGGCACGCCGAACATGGCGCTGATCGCCGATCTGCTGGCAGACCCGGCGTTCGATTTTTATTGCATGGTCGATCACCCGGACAACGTCGCTGATCTGGGCGCGTATTTCGCCTCCCGCGGCGTGCGCCTGAATGTGATGATCGAGTACGGGGTGGTCGGTGGTCGTTGTGGTTGCCGCAGCGAAGGGGAAGTCCTCGCGCTGGCCACGGCCATTGCCGCGCAGCCGGCCCTGGCGCTGACCGGGATCGAGGGTTACGAAGGGGTGATTCACGGTGATCATGCAGTGACTGGCATCCGCGAGTTCGCCGCCTCTCTGGTACGCCTGGCGGTGCAGCTGCAGGACAGCGGCGCCTTCGCCGTCGCCAAGCCGATCATCACCGCCTCGGGTTCGGCCTGGTACGACTTGATCGCCGAATCCTTCGAAGCCCAGAACGCCGGTGGACGTTTCCTCAGCGTGCTGCGTCCCGGCAGCTATGTGGCTCACGACCACGGCATCTATAAAGAGCTCAGTGCTGCGTACTCGACCGTCGCAGCGACCTGCACGAAGGCCTGCGCCCGGCGCTGGAAGTCTGGGCGCATGTGCAGTCGTTGCCGGAGCCGGGGTTTGCGGTGATCGCCCTGGGCAAGCGCGACGTGGCCTATGACGCCGGCCTGCCGGTGCCGTTGCTGCGCTACAAGGCGGGTGCGGTGCCGGCGACGGGTGAAGATGTCAGCGCCTGCAAGGTGACGGCGGTCATGGACCAACATGCCTTCATGACGGTGGCGCCGGGGGTCGAGTTGCGAGTGGGGGATATCATTTCCTTTGGGACTTCCCATCCGTGCCTGACGTTCGACAAGTGGCGTATCGGGTGCCTGGTGGATGAGCAACTGAATGTCATCGAGACCATGGAAACCTGTTTCTAAGGCTTGAGACCGCGTTGGCGGCCTACCAGACAACATAGAGACACCAGAGACCCCACAACATGAGCACCATCAACACACTCGGCCCCCACACCCCGCGCATCGCCCTGATCGGCGAATGCATGATCGAGTTGCAGCAACGCGCCGATGGCAGCCTGCAGCAGAGCTTCGGCGGCGACACCTTGAACACGGCGGTCTACCTGTCCCGGACCCTGGGCGAGGGCGGCACGGTGGATTACGTCACGGCCCTGGGCGACGACAGCTTCAGCGATGCCATGTGCCAGAGCTGGGCCGCCGAACGCATTGGCCTGGGCATGGTCCAGCGTTTGCCCGGGCGTTTGCCCGGCCTGTATTGCATCCAGACCGATGCTGCCGGCGAGCGCCGATTTCTGTACTGGCGCAATGAGGCGGCCGTGCGCGATTGCTTCACCACTCCGGCCGCCGCGCCGATCCTGGCGGCGCTGCCGGATTACGACGTGCTGTATTTCAGCGGCATCACCTTGGCGGTACTCGGTGCGCTGGGGCGGGAGAAGTTGCGGGAAACCCTGATCGAGGCCCGGCAGCGCGATGCGCGGATCGTGTTCGACAACAACTACCGGCCACGCTTGTGGGTCTCGATCGAGGAGCGCGCGCGGCCTATCGCAGCATGCTGCCATATGTCGACCTGGCGTTGCTCACGGTCGATGATGAGCAGGCGTTGTTTGGTTTTGCCGATTGCGCGGCGGTGTTTGCCGCCTACGCGCAGGTCGGCACGCCGGAAGTGGTGCTCAAGCGCGGTGCCGAGGCGTGTTTGATTCGCTGTGATGGCGAGTCGTTTGAAGTGCCGGCGCAGGTGGTCGAGCGGGTAGTGGATACTACGGCGGCGGGGGATTCATTCAGTGCGGCGTATTTGGCCAGTCGGTTGAAGGGTGGCAGTCCGGTCGAGGCGGCCGAGGCCGGGCATCGGTTGGCGGGTCGGGTGATTCAGGTACCGGGGGCGTTGATTCCAAGATAAGTGGAGGATGGCCGCCTGCTGCGCAGTCGGTTCGCTGGCAAGCCAGCTCCTACAGGGAATGGTGATGTAGCCACACCAAAAACCTTGTGGGAGCGGGCTTGCCCGCGAAGGGGCCCTCAAGCCAACCGCTCAATCCCGATAAAACACCTGCACCAGGTGATAGCCAAACTTGCTCTTGATCGGCCCATGCACCACCCGCAGCGGTTTTTTGAAGATTACCGCGTCGATCACGCCAACCATCTGCCCGGGCCGCACCTCGCCCAGGTCGCCGCCGCGCTTGCCGGACGGGCAGGTGGAGTACTTCTTGGCCAGCACATCGAAGGCTTCACCCTTGGCGATGCGTTGTTTGAGCTGCTCGGCTTCTTCCGAGGTTTTCACCAGAATATGGCGGGCTTGAGCTTTCATTGGGACAGGTACCTTGCAACGGTGGTGGCTGTTGGTGGCTATGTAGGTGGCTATGTTGGTGCCAGCCTGGGGGGGCGCGATTATGCCTCAACTCACTCGGGTTGACCGATCATCGTGCGAATCTTGTTGGCCAGCAGGTCGATGGAAAAGGGCTTGGCCACCATGTCCATGCCTTCTTCGAGGAAACCCTGGCGTTCGGCGGCTTTCTCCGCATAACCGGTCATGAACAGCACTTTGAGGTCGGGCCGGTGCTGACGGGCGATTTCCGCCAGTTGCCGGCCATTCATGCCCGGTAGCCCGACATCGGTCACCAGCAGATCGACCCGCAGGTCGGATTCGAGCAACGGCAGGGCGGCCTTCGCGTCTTCGGCTTCATGGGCGTGATAGCCCAGCTCGTTGAGCAGGTCGAGCACCAGCATGCGTACCGCCGGATCGTCTTCCACCAGCATCACGGTTTCACCGGCAATCGCCGCCGGCGCCTCGCTGGCGATTGGTGATACGGCAGGGTCCGGCACTGCGACGTACAGCCGCGGCAAGTACAGGCGAACACTGGTGCCCTGGCCCGGCAGGCTGAACAGGCTGACGTGGCCGCCCGATTGCTGGGCGAAACCGTAGATCATCGACAATCCGTGACCGGTGCCCTGGCCGATGGGCTTGGTGGTGAAAAACGGATCGAAGGCCTTGGCCAGCACCGACGGCGTCATGCCGGTCCCGTTGTCGCTGACGGCGATCATCAGGTAATCCCCGGCCTTGACCGGCTCCAGGGTGGTGATGTCACTGCCGTCGAGATAGACGTTAGCGGTTTCGATCAGCAATTGACCGCCATCGGGCATCGCGTCCCGGGCGTTGATCACCAGGTTGAGCAGGGCGTTTTCCAATTGACTAACGTCGGTGCTGACCGGCCAGATGTCCTCGGCCAGTTGCAGTTTGAGCTCGATATGGTCGCCTTTGGTGCGGCTGAGCAGGTCTTCCAGGGAATGGATCAGCTCATTGGCGTTGAGCGGTTTGCGATCCAGTGACTGGCGTCGGGAGAACGCCAGCAGCCGATGGGTCAGCGCGGCGGCGCGGTGGGCCGAGGACACCGCTGCCTCGGTGAAACGGCCGATTTCCGCAGTGCGCCCGTCGGCGATGTAACGCTGCATCAGGTCGAGGCTGCCGATGATCCCGGTGAGCATGTTGTTGAAGTCATGGGCGATGCCGCCGGTAAGCTGGCCGACCGCTTCCATCTTCTGCGCATGGCGCAACGCTTCTTCGGCGCGTTCGCGTTCGAACATCTCGTTGAGCAGTTTTTCATTGGCTTCGGCCAGTTGCCGGGTGCGGGCGCTGACGCGTTCTTCGAGGGTTTCGTTGAGATTGCGCAGGGCTTCTTCGGTCTGTTTGCGTTCGGTTTCGTCGATCACGAAGATGTAGAAGCCATTCACCGCGCCATCCGGTCCGTGGCGCGGCAGGTAATTCATCAACGCCTGGCGGGCGCTGCCATCACGGTGCGCGGCGCTGATGCTGAAGCAGCAGGCTTTACCCGACAGGGCTTCGGCGATGTATCCGGCGCGCAGGGTGTAGGCTGCTTCGCCCAGTACCTCGCGAATCGTGCGCCCGTAGAGTTCCTGGGGCGTCAAGCCGTACCAGTCCAGATAAGCGGCGTTGTTCAGGCGAAAACGCTCCTCGCTGTCGACGTAACTGATCAGGATCGGCATGGCGTTGATGATCAGTTGCAACTCGGTCTGGCTCTGGCGCAACGCCTGCTCGGTGAGTTTGCGTTCGGTCAGGTCCAGGGCGGCACCGAGGAAGCGGATGGGCCGGCCGTGGTGGTCCTTGTAGCAACGACCCCGGGCAAACACCCAGCGCAACTGACCGTCGGGCTGCAGCAGGCGATATTCCTCGGCGTATTCGGTGCCGTGGGTAATGGAGTGCTTGATGCCGCGGGTGACCATGGCGCGGTCTTCCGGGTGCACGGCATGCAGGTAGTCACTGATGGGCAACTGGCTGGCGAGCAATGGGTCGACGCCATGCAGCTGGGCAAAATGGGTGTCGGCAATGAAACGGTCTTCGCTGATGTCCCAGTCCCAGGTGCCGACGGCATCGGTGGCGGCCAGGGCCAGTTGCAGGCGTTCCTCGGTTTCATGCTGGGCCTTGAGACTGGCTGCCGAGCGCTGTTCCAGCTCGAGGGCGATGCGGCGGCGCTCGTTGGTTTCGATGGCGGTGACCAGGATCCCGGCAACCTGGGCGCTCTCATCGCGAATGGGGCTGTAGGTCAGGTCCAGCCAGAAATCGGAATCATCGCCATCGCGCTGCAAGGTGAAGCGCTGTTCGCTGTAGGTCCGCACTTGTCCTTGTAGGACGGCTCTGTAAATCGGGTCGGTAAAGTCTTTGAGTTCTGGCCAGATCTGGTGTGTGGGTTGTCCGAAAGCGTGTGGATGCTTGCTGCCGGCCAGCAGGGCGAACCCATCGTTGTAGATCTGCGTGAGTTGCGGCCCCCACAGCAACAGCATGGGCATCGGCGAATGAATCACGATGTCCACGGCGGTGCGCAAGCTCTGCGGCCAGGTGATGGCGGGGCCCAGCGGAGTGCATGTCCAGTCCAGCCTGGCAATCAAGGCCTGGGCATCGCTGCCGGTCGGTGATGCGTTCATCAAATTGTCCTGCACTAAGTCGGTGTGGCGGCGTCTACTATCCTTGCACAGCGGTAGACGCTGGATGTCCCGTTTTGGGTCATTTTTATTCATTGAATGCTTCGCGGGTGCTTTTTGCCATGGAAATCGCTGCATTGTTGAAAGTCCTGGCCAGCCAGGACGGTTCCGATTTATACCTGTCCACGGGCGCGCCACCCAGCGCGCGGTTCGATGGCGTGCTCAAACCCCTGGCCGATCAGCCGTTCAAACCCGGGGAAATCGCCGCTATTGCCGCGTCCATCATGGACGCCGAACAGCGCCTGGAGTTCGATCGGGAACTGGAGATGAACCTGGCAATCTCGTTGGCGGGTGTCGGGCGCTTTCGGGTCAATATTTTCAAGCAACGCAACGATGTGTCGATCGTGGCGCGCAACGTCAAACTCGACATTCCGCGCTTCGAAGACCTCAAGTTGCCCGCCGTGTTGCTCGATGCGGTCATGCTCAAGCAAGGCCTGATGCTCTTCGTCGGTGCCACCGGCTCGGGCAAGTCAACCTCGCTGGCGGCACTGATCGACTACCGCAACCGCCACAGCAGCGGCCATATCATCACCATCGAAGATCCGGTCGAGTACATCCATCGGCACAAGAAGTCGATCATCAACCAGCGCGAGGTCGGCGTCGATACCCGCAGTTTTCATGCCGCGCTGAAAAATACCCTGCGCCAGGCGCCGGACGTGGTGCTGATCGGCGAAATCCGCGACCGCGAAACCATGGAGCATGCGCTGGCGTTTGCCGATACTGGCCATCTGGTGATCTCGACGCTGCATGCGCACAACGCCAATCAGGCACTGGACCGAATCATCAATTTTTTCCCCGAAGAACGCCGCGCGCAACTGCTCAATGACCTGGGGAATAACCTCAAGGCCTTCGTTTCCCAGCGCTTGGTACCTTCGCGCGACGGTCACCGCCGAGCCGCGGTGGAGGTGATGCTGGGCTCGCCGACGATCGGCGATCTGATCCGGCGCAACGAGTTTTCCGAGCTCAAGGGGATCATGGAAAAGTCGCAGGAGGCGGGGATGCAGACGTTCGACGGTGCGCTGTATGCCTTGGTCGTCGAGGGGGCGATCAATGAGGAAGAGGCGCTCAAGCATGCGGATTCGGTGAACAACTTGCGGTTGCGCTTGAAGTTGCATGCTGAAGCGTCACCGGGAACCCATGCCGCACCCGGTGAATGGGGACTCATGGACTGACGCATAACCCGTAGGAGCCGGCTTGCCGGCGAAGGGGGCCTCGAGTCTTGCACCAATCGTGAGGCCGCTTTCGCTGGCAAGCCAGCTCCTACAGGGACGGGTTTCAATCCTTGAGTTCGGGGCGGTTGCGGAACTGTTCGAGCGCCTCGGGATTGGCCAGGGCATCGGTGTTTTTCACCGGTTGCCCATGCACCACATTGCGCACGGCCAGCTCGACCACCTTGCCACTGATCGTGCGGGGAATGTCCGTCACCGCCACGATCTTCGCCGGCACATGCCGTGGCGTGGTGTTGGCGCGGATGACCTGGCGGATCTGCTGTTGCAGGGCATCGTCCAGCTCGAGGTCGTCGCGCAAACGCACAAACAGCACCACCCGCACATCATCCTGCCACTGTTGGCCGATGGCCACGCTGTCGAGCACTTGGGGGACTTTCTCCACCTGACGGTAGATTTCCGCCGTGCCAATGCGCACGCCGCCAGGATTGAGCACCGCGTCCGAGCGCCCGTGGATCAGCATCGCGCCGTGCGCCAGTTGTTCGGCGTAATCGCCCTGGGCCCAGACCCCGGGGAACAGACTGAAGTACGACGCGCGCAGCTTTTCCCCGGTGGGGTCATTCCACAAGCCGATGGGCATTGCCGGGAAGTGTCGGGTACAGACCAGTTCGCCTTTTTCGCCAACGACGGGATTACCGGCATCGTTCCAGACCTCGACGGCCATGCCCAGGCTCTTGCCCTGGATTTCCCCCCGGCGGACCGGCAGCAGCGGATTGCCGTTGACAAAGCACGAGACAATGTCGGTGCCACCGGACATCGACGCCAGGCACAGGTCGCGCTTGACGTCGCGGTAAACATAGTCGTAGCTCTGGGGCGACAGCGCGGAACCGGTGCACAGCAGGGTTTTCAGGCTGCCCAGGTCATGGCTGTGCCGCGGCTTAACGCCGTTGCTTTCCAGGGTGGCCAGGTACTTGGGGCTGGTGCCGAACACGCTGATGCGTTCGTCGTCGATCAGATCGACCAGGCGTTCGGGCCCGGGATGAAAGGGTGAACCGTCATACAGCACCACGGCGCTGTCCACGGCCAGGGCCGAGACCAGCCAGTTCCACATCATCCAGCCGCAGGTGGTGTAGTAGAACAACCGGTCGCCGGGACCCAGGTCGCAATGCAGCCCATGTTCCTTGACGTGTTGCAGCAATACGCCGCCGGTGCTGTGGATGATGCATTTGGGGATGCCAGTGGTGCCGCTGGAATACAGGATGTACAGCGGATGAGCGAAGGGCACGGGCACGAAATCCGGCTCGCCGCCAGGTTCGTAGAAATCATCCCAGAGCGTGACGTTGGCCGGGGTATGGAATGCTTCGATGCGTGCCTGTGGCCGCGCGTAAGGGACGACGACCAGCTGCTGCAGGGAGGGCAGTTGAGCGAGTACTTCGTTGACCTTGGCCGTCTGGTCGATCTCCTTGCCGGCGTAGCGGTAGCCGGCGCAGGTGACCAGCACTTTCGGCTCGATCTGGCCGAAGCGATCCACCACCCCCTGGGTGCCGAAGTCCGGCGACGAACAGGACCAGATTGCCCCGAGGCTGGTGGTGGCGAGCATGGCCACCAGAGTTTGCCAGGTGTTCGGCATGCACGCGGCCACGCGGTCGCCGAGGCCGACCCCGCAGGCGATCAAACCGTTCTGGAAACCGGCCACGTGTTCCGCCAGTTCGGCCCAGGTCAACTGTTCACGCTGACCGTGTTCACCGATGGCGACCACCGCCACGGCATCGTCGCGGCGCCTTAGCAGGTGTTCGGCGAAGTTCAGGGTGGCGCCGGGAAACCACTGGGCGCTGGGCATTTGCGCGCCTTCGACCAGTACGGCGTCGGGTTGCTCGTGAAAGCGGATGTCGAAGAAATCGACGATGGCCTGCCAGAAGTCGACCCGCTGCTCGATGGACCACTGATGCAAGGCGGGGTAGTCGGCGACGTCGAGGTTATGGCGTTGATTGATGAAACGCCGGAAGGCGTCCATGCGGGTCTTGCCGATGCGCTCGGCGCCGGGTTGCCAGAGGATGTCGGACATGGTTTGCCTCTTTTTCTATCTTCAGATCCCCTTCGCCGGCAAGCCACGATCCCACATAAAAATGCGATCCCCCTGTGGGAGCGTGGCTTGCCCGCGAAGAACGATAACGCGGTCTAACGGCTGGTTACTGCGCCAACCACCCACCATCGATATTCCACGCCGCGCCCCTGACCTGGCTACCGGCTTCGCTGCACAGGAACAGCACCAGTTCACCCAGCTGCGGCGGTGTCACGAACTCGCCGGACGGCTGCTTCTCGGCCAGCAAATCATGCTGTGCCTGTTGCGGCTCGATCCCGGTCGCGATGCGGGCGTCGATCTGTTTCTGCACCAGCGGCGTCAACACCCAGCCGGGGCAGATGGCGTTGCACGTCACATTCGTCCGGGCCGTTTCCAGGCCGACCACCTTGGTCAAACCGATCACCCCATGCTTGGCCGCCACATACGCCGCCTTGCCCACCGAGCCGACCTGACCGTGCACCGAGGAGATGTTGATGATCCGCCCCCAGCCCTTGGCGCGCATGCCCGGCAGGCTCAAGCGGGTGCCGTGGAACACCGACGACAGGTTGATCGCAATGATCGAATCCCAGCGCTCCAACGGAAAATCCTCCACCGGCGCCACGTGCTGGATGCCGGCGTTGTTGACCAGAATGTCCACACCGCCGAATTCGCGCTCGGCGTAGGCAATCATCTCGGCAATCTGTGCCGGGTCGCTCACGTCCGCCGGATGATGACCGACCTTGCCTCCGAATTGCGCTACTTCTGCAATGACCTTGGAAGCATCGCCGAAGCCGTTGAGGATCAAATTGGCGCCGGCCTTGGCCAGGCTCAGGGCGATGCCCAGGCCAATGCCGCTGGTGGAACCGGTGACCAGTGCAGTCTTGCCCGAAAGAGTTGTCATGAATACCTCACACAATGCCAGTGGCGTAGAAAGTACCGATCACTACAAAGACCGCCAGGGTCTTGATCAGCGTAATACAGAAAATGTCTTTGTAAGCTTCGCGGTGGGTCAGGCCGGTCACTGCGAGCAAAGTAATCACCGCGCCATTGTGCGGCAAGGTGTCCATGCCGCCGCTGGCCATCGCAGCGACCCGGTGCAGCACTTCCAGGGGAATGTCGGCCGCATGGGCCGCCGCGATGAAGTCATTGGCCATGGCCGCCAGGGCAATGCTCATGCCGCCAGACGCCGAACCGGTGATGCCGGCCAGCAGGGTCACGGTGATCGCTTCATTGACCAGCGGGTTGGGAATGCTCTTGAGCCAGTCGGCGAGTACCAGGAAGCCCGGCAAGGAGGCGATCACCGCACCGAAGCCGTACTCCGACGCGGTGTTCATCGCCGCCAGCAATGAACCGCCGACCGCACTGCGACTGCCTTCGGCCAACTTGCCGCGAATCGCCTGGAAACCGAACACCAACACCATGATGATGCCGACCAGCAAGGCGGCCTGGACCGCCCAGATCGCGGTGAGCTTGGCGATTTCGGTGGTCACCGGCGCCGCCATGCCCGGCAGCGCGAGGCTGTGGGTCTTGCCGTACCACTGCGGAATCCACTGGGTAAACAACAGGTTCATGATACCGACGGCCAGCAGCGGCGACAGGGCGATCCATGGGTTTGGCAGCTTGATGTTGGCAGCGGTTTCCGGCTCGTTGCGCAGTTCGGTGCCATAACCTTCACCAGACAGCTGAGCCTTGTTGCGCTGGCGCTGCAGAAACAGCATGCCGGCGCAGACCACGAAGATCGAGCCGATCAGGCCCAGCCAGGGCGCGGCCCAGGCGGTGGTGTTGAAGAAGGTGCTGGGAATGATGTTCTGGATCTGCGGGGTGCCGGGCAGGGCGTCCATGGTGAACGAGAACGCGCCGAGGGCGATAGTCGCCGGGATCAGGCGCTTGGGGATATTGCTTTGGCGGAACATCTCGGCGGCAAACGGATAGACCGCAAACACCACCACAAACAGCGACACGCCGCCGTAGGTGAGCAACGCGCAGACCAGCACGATCACCAGCATCGCCTGGCGAGTGCCGAGCAGACGAATCGCTGCGGCAACGATGGAGCGCGAGAATCCCGACAGTTCGATCAGCTTGCCGAACACTGCGCCCAGCAGGAATACCGGGAAGTACAGTTTGATGAAGCCGACCATTTTTTCCATGAACACCCCGGTGAAGGCTGGGGCGACGGCGGAAGGGTCGGTGAGCAGGACAGCGCCGAGGGCGGCAATCGGGGCGAAGAGGATAACGCTGTAGCCACGGTAGGCCGCGAGCATCAGCAGCGCGAGGGCTGCCAAGGCAATGATCACACTCATGGTGTGTCTCCTGGATTGTTATTTTTTTTAGGGTGTATCTATGTGGGGGAGGGCTATAGCGAGATTCGTGCCATGAACGCAACATATTGAAATATAAGGATATTTATTTGTTTTGGTGGTGTTGATGAGTTTTTTGTCTCTGTTTTGAGAATTATTTTGAAGTTGAGGGCCTCTTCGCTGGCAAGCCAGCTCCTACACAGGGTGTCTGGTGTGCATGCTATTTTCTGTAGGAGCCGGCTTGCTGGCGAAGAGCGCGCAGCGCTCCCAGATTGTGTCTATAAACAGAGACAAGTGTCTCTTTATGGAGACTCTGCAATCCCCAACGCCACCATCTTCTTGTACAGCGTCGACCGCCCCAACCCCAGCCGAGTCGCCGCTTCAATCACCTTGCCGCCGCATTGCGCCAGGGCCGATTCAATCAACTGCCGGTCAAACCGCGCCCGCGCCTCGCTGAATGTCTCCTGGGCAACCGCCTCGATGTTCGAGGGCGCGACACGCTCCACCGGCATCAGCGTACCGATCGCCGCACGGATATCCATGACATTCAGCATCAGGTCATCACTGAGCAAGGCCGCCCTCTCCAGCACATTGCGCAGTTCGCGAATGTTTCCCGGCCAGGCATGTTGACCCAATAATTCAAGCGCCTCGCGGTTCAGTTCATGCTGACTGCGCAGTTCTTCCAGTATCGCTTCGCTGAGCGCCGGGAGATCGTCAAGGCGATGGCGCAAGGGCGGGACCTGAATCGGCAACACATTGAGACGATAATACAAATCGGCCCGGAACTCGCCGCGCCTGATCGCCGCTTCAAGATCAGTCGACGTGGCGGCAATCACCCGCACATCGCTCTGGATCACTTCGTTGGAGCCCACCGGCTCGAATTCCTTTTCCTGCAGCACCCGCAGCAACTTGCTTTGCAGGGGCAGCGGCATGTCGCCGATTTCATCGAGGAACAGCGTGCCGCCCTGGGCGATCTGCAATTTGCCCGCACGGCCCTTGCGGTCGGCACCGGTAAACGCGCCTGGCGCGGTGCCGAAGAATTCGGCCTCCAGCAGCGACTCTGGAATCGCCGCGCTGTTGATGCTGACGAAGGCTTTGTGCGCGCGGGGCGAAGCACCGTGAATCGCCTGGGCCAGCAATTCCTTGCCGGTGCCGGTTTCACCCAGTAGCAGCACCGGCGAATCGGCGCTGGCACTGCGCCGGGCGCGACGTTTGACTTCCAGGCTGGCGGCGCTGGTGCCGATGAAGTGGGCAAAGTTGTATTTGGTCTGCCGCGCCCGCAGCAGCGAGCGCGTGGAAGCAAGCTCTTCCTGCATGCTCATGTAGCGCTTGAGCATCGGCGACAGGCTGCGCAATTCGTCGAACAGGGCAAAGCCGATGGCGCCGATCACTACGCCCGTATCGTCGTGAATCGGCAGGCGCATCACCACCAGCGGTTCCTTGGGGGTGTCTTGCATGTCGAGCAGAATCGGCCGGCCGCTGCGCACCACCTCACGCAGCAGGCTGCCGGGGATCACGCTTTCGCAGGCTTTGCCGATGGCCACTTGCGCCGACTCCAGGCCAAAGCGCTTGGCGTAGCGCTCGTTCATCCAGACGATATTGGCATCGCGATCGACGATCACCGTGCCTTCACTCGACTGCTCGATGATTTCGAACAATGAACGGATTGCCAACAGGCGGACCTGTTGGTAGTCCTTGAGGCTTTCGGTGGTGTTCATGGGTGCTGATCCTGATAATTTATTGCCCGCGAAGGCCGCGACGCGGTCCAAAGAGCATGCCGCGAATTATGCCCACCCCAACTGCGCCGCCGCCAACAGCTCTTTGGTATAGGGGTGCTGCGGCGAATCGAACACGTCGTGGCTGGCACCGCTTTCCACCACTTTGCCGTCCTTGATCACGATCATGTCGTGGGCCAGGGCGCGCACGACCGCCAGGTCGTGACTGATGAACAGGTACGTCAGCCCGTGCTTTTCCTGAAGCTGACGGAGCAGGGCGACCACTTGTTTTTGCACGGTGCGATCCAGCGCCGAGGTCGGTTCGTCCAGCAGGATCAGCGCCGGTTTCAACACCAGCGCGCGAGCGATGGCGATGCGCTGGCGTTGCCCGCCGGAGAATTCGTGGGGGTAACGATCGCGGCTTTGCGGGTCGAGGCCGACTTCTTCCAGCGCCCGAATCACCTCGGCCTTGCACTCGTCCGCGGTCAATCGACTATGCACTTCAAGACCTTCACTGATGATCTGCGCCACCGACATCCGCGGGCTGAGGCTGCCGAAGGGGTCCTGGAACACCACCTGCATTTTCTTGCGCCACGGCCGCAACTGTTTTTGCGACAAGCCGTCCAGTGCTTCACCCTGGAAGCGAATGCTGCCGTCGGAATCGAGCAGGCGCAGGATCGCCTGGCCCAGGGTCGACTTGCCGGAACCGGATTCACCGACGATGCCCAAAGTCTTGCCGCGCTGGACATTCAGGCTGATGCCGTCCACCGCGTGCAAATACGTCTTGCGTTGGAACAGTCCGCCGCCGAGGGCGAAGCGCACGCACAGGTCGACCACTTCCAGCACGTTCTCGCGCTCGTCCCGGGGCAGGGCTTCCCCTTCCGGTTCGGCGTTGAGCAGCACGCAGCTGTAGGGATGTTTCGGTTCGGTGAACAGCGTCTCGCAGGGCGCTTGCTCGACGATTTCGCCGGACTTCATCACACAGACGCGCTGGGCGATGCTGCGCACCAGGTTGAGGTCGTGACTGATCAACAGCAGCGACATGCCGAGCCGCTTCTGCAGGGATTTGAGCAGCAGCAGGATCTTGCGCTGCACCGTCACGTCCAGCGCGGTGGTGGGTTCGTCGGCGATCAGCAACTCCGGCTCGCAGGCCAGGGCCATGGCAATCATCACCCGTTGGCGCTGGCCGCCGGACAATTGATGGGGATAAGCCTTGAGCCGTTCCTTGGGTTTCTGGATGCCCACCAGTTGCAGCAACTCGAGAATCCGCGCCTGCGCCGCCTTGCCGGTCAGCCCCTTGTGCAACAGCAGGGTTTCACCGATCTGTTTCTCGACGCTGTGCAGCGGGTTGAGGGACGACATCGGTTCCTGGAAGATCATCGCGATCCGGTTGCCGCGCAACTCGCGCAGTACCGTGGAGGAAGCGCCGAGCAGTTCCTTGCCGCGATAGCGGATGCTGCCCGAGGTGTCGGTGCCGGTCTCGGGGAGCAGTTGCAGGATCGAGTGCGCGGTCACCGACTTGCCGCAGCCCGACTCGCCCACCAGGGCCAGGCACTCGCCGGGGCGGATGTCCAGGCACAGGTTGCGCACCACGGTCTGGCCGCTGAAGGCCACGTTGAGGCCACGGATTTCGATCAGGTTATTACTCATGTCAACGCTCGCCTCATGACCGTGGATCAAGACCGTGGATCAAAGGCGTCACGCAACGCCTCGCCGATAAATACCAGTAGCGAAAGAATCAGTGCCAGGGTGAAAAACGCGGTCAGTCCCAGCCACGGCGCTTGCAGGTTCTGCTTGCCCTGACCGATCAACTCGCCCAGGGACGCGCTGCCGGCCGGCATGCCGAAACCGAGGAAATCCAGGGCCGTAAGGGTCGAGATCGCGCCGGTCAGAATGAATGGCAGGTAACTCAGGGTCGCATTCATCGCGTTCGGCAGGATGTGCCGCACGATGACCTTGCGGTCGCTCAGGCCCAGGGCTCGGGCGGCCTTGACGTATTCCAGGTTGCGCCCGCGCAGGAATTCGGCGCGCACCACGTCGACCATGGCCAGCCAGGAAAACAGCGCCATGATCCCCAGCAACCACCAGAAATTCGGCTCGACGAACCCGGAGAGAATGATCAGCAGATACAGCACCGGCAACCCGGACCAGACCTCCAGCAGCCGCTGGCCCAAGAGGTCGACCCAGCCGCCGTAATAGCCTTGCAGTGCACCGGCGGCGATACCGATCAGGGCGCTGACCAACGTCAGCATCAAGGCGAACAGGATCGACACCCGTGCGCCGAAAATCACCCGGGCCAGCACGTCGCGGGCCTGGTCGCGGTGGGCCCAGCCAGTTGACCTTCGACGGCGGGCTCGGTGCCGGTTTGTCCAGGTCATAGTTGGGCGTGTCGTCACTGAACGGGATCGGCGGAAACAGCAGCCAGCCGCCGTCCTTCTTGATCAAGTTCTGCACATAGTCGCTGCGGTAATCCGCCTGGAACGGCAGTTGTCCGCCGAACTCCTGCTCGGTGTGGCGTTTGAAGGCAGGGAAGTACAGCGAACCCTGGTAACCGACCACCAGCGGTCTGTCGTTGGCGATCAGTTCGCCGCCGAGGGTCAGCAGGAACAGGCCGATAAACAGCCACAGCGACCACCAGCCACGCCGGTTCTTCTTGAACCGTTCGAAGCGGCGACGGCCCAGCGGCGAGAGCTTGAACATCAGGCGTTCCTCGCGGCGAAGTCGATACGCGGGTCGACCAGGGTGTAGCACAGGTCGCCGACGATTTTTATCAGCAGGCCGAACAGGGTGAAGATGAACAGCGAGCCGAACACCACCGGGTAGTCCCGCGACACCGCGGCTTCATAACTCATGCGGCCCAGGCCATCGAGGGAGAAGATCACTTCGATCAGCAAGGAGCCGGCGAAAAACACGCTGATAAAGGCCTGGGGTATCCCCGACACCACCAGCAACATGGCGTTGCGAAACACATGGCCGTACAGCACCCGTCGCTCGCTCATGCCCTTGGCGCGGGCGGTGACCACGTATTGGCGGGTGATTTCATTGAGGAAGGAGTTCTTGGTCAGGATGGTCAGGGTGGCGAAGCCGCCGATCACCAGTGACGTGACCGGCAACACCAGGTGCCAGAAGTAGTCGGCGATTTTGCCCACAGTCGACAGCGACTCGAAGTTGTCCGAGACCAGGCCTCGCACCGGAAACCAGTTCAACGAAGTGCCCCCGGCGAACACCACGATCAGGAACATCGCGAACAAGAACGCCGGCATGGCGTAGCCGACGACGATGGCGGTGCTGCTCCAGATATCGAAATGGCTGCCGTGATGCACGGCCTTGCGGATGCCCAGGGGAATCGACACCAGGTAGGTGATCAGCGTGGCCCAGAGCCCGAGGGAAATGGTCACCGGCATTTTTTCCAGGATCAGGTCGGTGACCGTGGCGCCGCGGAAGAAGCTCTTGCCGAAGTCCAGTTGCGCATAGCTCTTGAGCATCAGCCACAGGCGTTCCGGGGCCGGCTTGTCGAAGCCGTACTGTCTTTCGATCTCCTTGATCAGCTGCGGGTCGAGGCCGCGGCTGGCCCGGGAACCGCCATGGCTGATGGCGTCGCTGGAACCACCGCCGACACTGGCGCCGCCGATGCCTTGCAGGTGCGCGATCGCCTGCTCCACCGGGCCGCCCGGCGCCGCCTGGACGATGACGAAGTTGACCAGGAGGATGATCAACAGTGTCGGAATGATCAGCAGCAGGCGTCGCAGGATATAAGCCCACATCAGTGCGGCCCTCCGGGTGCGCCGCGCTTGATGAGCTCGGCCGTCATCTGCTGGTTGGTCAGGGGAGTGGAGCTGACTTCCCACCAGCTCTCGACGGCTTCGTCATTGCTGGCTTGCACGCTGGGAATGCCGAAGCGGTTCCACCACACGGTCGAACTGCCTGGTGGGTAATAGTTGGGAATCCAGTAGTAGTTCCATTGCAGTACCCGGTCCAGCGCATGGGCATGGCGCAACATGTCGGCCTGGGTGTTGGCGCGAACCAGGCCGTTGAGCAGCGTATCGACCGCCGGGTTCTTCAGCACCATGTAGTTGTTGGAGCCCGGATCGTTGGCCGCCACCGAGCCAAAGTAGTTGTACAGCTCATTACCCGGCGAGGTGGTAACCGGGTAGCCGGTCACGATCATGTCGTAGTCCCGGGACATCAGGCGATTGACGTATTGCGACGAGTCGATGCGACGGATGTTCAGGTCGATGCCGATCTGTTTCAGCGTGCGTTTGTACGGCAGGAGCAAGCGGTCCATGCCGTTCTGGCTGACCAGGAAGGTAAAGCTCAGTGGCTTGCCTTCGGCGTTCACCAGTTGATCGCCATCAGGCTTCCAGCCTGCGGCTTCCAGCAGTGCCAGGGCCTGCAACTGTTTGTCGCGAATGACGCCGCTGCCATCGGTTTTCGGTGCCTCGAAGACCTGGGTGAACACCTCATCCGGGATCTGTCCGCGAAGGGGCTCGAGAATCGCCAGCTCGGCGGCATCGGGCAGGTTGCGCGCGGCGAGATCGGTGTTGGAGAAGAAGCTCTGCTGACGGATATACAGGTCGCGCATCATCTGCCGGTTGCTCCACTCGAAATCCCAGAGCATGGCCAGGGCCTGGCGGACGCGACGGTCCTGGAACAGCGGATTTTGCAGATTGAACACGAAGCCTTGCGCCGATTGCGGGGCGCTTTGGGCCAGATGGGCCTTTTGCAGGCGCCCATCGCCCAGCGCCGGGCTGTCGTAGCCGATCGAGTAACCGGTGGCGGAAAATTCACGGTTGTAGTCGTAGGCACCGCCACGCAGCACCTGGCGCGCCACGTCGGTATCGCCAAAATATTCGATGCTGAAATGGTCGAAGTTGTACAAGCCGCGGCTGACCGGCAGGTCCTTGCCCCACCAGTCGGGGTTGCGCTTGAAGGTGATGCTGCGCCCGGAGTCGACCTTGGCGACCTGGTACGGGCCGCTGCCCAGCGGCGGCTCGTATCCGCCGCCACCGGCGAAGTCGCGGGTTTTCCACCAGTGCTCGGGAAACACCGGCAAGGTCGCGATATCCAGGGGCAGGGTGCGGTTTTCGTTGTTCTTGAAGTCGAAACGCACGGTGCGTGGCGACTCCACTTCGACGCCCTTGACGTCGGCGAATTGCGTGCGATAACGCAGGCTGCCCTGGGTCATCAGCAGCTCGAAGGTATAACGCACGTCTTCGGCGGTGATCGGCTGGCCATCGGCAAAACGGGCCTTGGGGTTGAGGTTGAAACGCAGGGACAAGCCGTCATCGGCGCGTTCCATCGTCTGCGCCACCAGGCCGTACACGGTGTAAGGCTCGTCCAGCGAGCGCTGGGCCAGGGGCGAATAGATCAAGCCGTCGATCTGCGTAACGCCGATGCCCTTGTCGATGTACGGCAGGATATGGTCGAAATGGCCGATTTCGATCGCCGAACGACGCAGGGTGCCGCCCTTGGGTGCTTGCAGGTTGGTGTAGGCAAAATGACTGAAGTCGGCGGGATACTTCGCCGGCTCGCCATACACGGTCAGCGCATGTTGCGGTGTTGCATTCACCCCGGCGGCACCCGATAACAGGGCCACGGCAGTGAACAACAAGGTTGGGAAAGCCAGTCGCATTGTCAGCCTTTGAGCCGGGTGGTCGATAACCGCAATTTGTACGCTAGCGGCGCGTCCCTCGCCAGCCGTATCACATGACCGAAACACAACGGCCCACCAAATGGCGGGCCGTTATGCAGGAAACTGCGGATCGATCAGTCCTGACGACTGGTCACTTCCAGCAAGTGGTAACCGAATTGGGTCTTTACCGGGCCTTGCACCACGTTGATCGGTGCGCTGAAGACCACGGTGTCGAATTCCTTGACCATCTGGCCCGGACCGAACGAGCCCAGATCACCGCCTTGACGGCTGGACGGGCAAGTGGAGTTGGCTTTGGCGATTTCGGCAAAATCGGCGCCACCCTCGATTTGGGCCTTGAGTTCGTTGCACTTGGCTTCGCTGGCAACCAGGATGTGGCGGGCAGTGGCTTTAGCCATGGGGAATACTCCTTTCAATGTTCAGTAAAATGGTGAGCCTACCGGATTCAGTTACCTATTTCTTCCCAAAGTTCCCTCCGCGGCTGCCGGCAGTGGGGCATTCGTCACAGTCCGGCCTTTTTCAAGCGTTCGGCATGCTCTACATAAAGCTCGACCGGGTCGATGCCTCTGCGGATCTGACCGGCCATCTGACTGATGCTGTCGAAGTGATCCAGCGCATAGTCGGAGCGGATCACGGTGCCCAGATGAGAACTGTAGCGCCCGACCAGGCCGTCGTTCTGCCTGGCTTCAGTGGTGAAATAACGGGAGAAGGCCCGACAACATCCGTGCAACGGGTCGAATGCATTGCGCCCTTGATCGAGGAGGCGCCCTTGCAGCGTGCCGCTCCAGGAGTAGTAGTGAACACCGTTGACCAGTTCATGGCCGTTGCCACCCCATGTGTGCGGCAGCCCTTGGGGGTATTTTTTATTGAATAGGCCCACGCCCTCGGTGGTCAGCGCACTCAGCGCGGCAATGGCGTTTTTCGGCAGCTGGCGGTTGCCACTGAGTACCGATAGAAAGTCGGCGAACAAGGTGGCAACGGCCTCGGCGACCTGCTCTGACAGGCGTCCGGGTGTCAGGGCCTGGCGCAGGACGTCCGCCAGCTCCGAACCGTGATTCGGCCCGCTGACGGAGGTTACCGATGCGACGGCCCCGGGGGCAATCGCCGCCGCATAACGCGCGGCCAGCGCGCCCTGGCTGTGACCGATGAGGTTGACCTTGTTCGCGCCGGTACCTTCCAGCACCCACTCGATCTGCGCCAGCAGCTGGTCGCCGCGGACTTCGTTGCTATGGCTGGCCGACAGGTGGGGGACAAACACCCGGACGCCGGCGTTCCTGAGGGCTTGCTTGATGTCATGGAACGAGCTCGAACCGGCCGATGCGATCGAAACCGAAGAGCCCATGGACCAGCAGAATCGGGTAGCGAGTCGTTGCATTCCGTTGCATTGTTCATACCTTTTTCATAGGAGGTTATGGGATGCTTGCGCCTCACTCTAAAACACTCCAGCGTGGGTGCGATGTATGAAAAAGCCGCGCTGGCCTGATGAAAGCGGAATGGAAACAGTACGAAATCTCGAAGGGACATGAGGTCTTAGCCGGAAGGTCTGGACAGCCTTTCGCCGGAGGCAGCGCGCCTGCCTCCGGAGGGTCATTGATCTGTCAGTCGAGCTGGGCCCGCAACCGGATCGCCGCCTGGCGCAACACGTCTTCGGTCGCGGTCCAGCCGAGGCAGCCGTCGGTGATCGACACCCCGTACCGCAGCGACGGGCTCAACGCCTGGCAGCCTTCGAACAAATGGCTCTCGAGCATCATCCCGATCAGCGATCGGTCACCTTGCAGGCGTTGCTCAAGTACGTCGTTGAACACCTCTGGCTGCCGCAACGGGTCTTTGCCACTGTTGGCATGGCTGCAGTCGACCATGATCCGCGCCGGAATGTGCAGCCTGGTCAAGTCGCTGTGCACCCGGGCGACGCTCTCGCGGTCGTAGTTCGGTCCGCGATGGCCGCCGCGCAGCACCAGGTGAGTGTCCTGGTTGCCAGGGGTCTGGATGATTGCAGGATGCCCCTGACTGTCGACACCGAAATGACGATGGGGATGGGCGGCCGAGCGCATGGCGTCGCGGCGACGGTCACGCCACCATCGGTGCCGTTCTTGAAACCGACCGGCATGCCCAAGCCGCTGGCCATTTCCCGGTGGATCTGCGATTCGGTGGTGCGGGCGCCGATCGCCACCCAGCTGAGCAGGTCGTCGAAGTACCCGGCGGCCATCGGTTGCAGCAGTTCGGTGGCAATCGGCAAGCCCAGCTGGAGCATGACGCGCATCAACTCGCGAGACAGGGTCAGGCCGCCCGCCATGTCGTCGCTGCCGTCCAGGTGCGGATCGTAGGCCAGGCCTTTCCAGCCGACTGTGGTGCGCGGTTTTTCGACATAGGCGCGCATCACCAGGAGCATCTCATCGCTGACGTCGGTGGCCAGGCGAGCAAGGTGGGTGGCGTATTCGAGCGCTGAGCGGGGATCATGAATCGAGCAAGGGCCGACGATCACCAGCAGGCGGGAGTCTTCGCCATCGAGGATCGCGCGAACCGCCTGGCGGTGGGCAGCGACTTGCCGGGTCAGGGCGTTGCTGAGCGGCAGTTGCTGCTTGAGTTGCAATGAGCTGGGCAGACGCAGGGTCAGCGCTTCATTGGCAGGGTTAAGGGTGGACAGCGGCAGAGCGGAGACGGACGAGTTCATGTTCTGGCTTCCTGGGCAGGTGGCGGGTTCGGTCCCGCGCACTCGGCCCTACTGGGGTGTTCGACAATTGGCCGGATTGGCTGCGAGTGTGTCCTTGCCACCTGTGGGTGACCGATCGGAGGCGGCAGGCTGTCCCGAGCGGAGGCTGCTAAATCGCCAGGCGGTAAAACTGTCGTAACGGTAATAAGTGGCGTAGTTCATGGTTGAAATCCTCGAGTTATCGGTGTGTCGCTAAAAAATGTGCAGGGCTGAAAAAACAAAACCCCCGGTCGGGAAGCCGACCGGGGGTTGAGAATTCTCTGGTGGCGACCCGTTTAAAGTGGGCGCCGTGTGGGTATCAGGCGCGCCAGTGGCTAAACCAATACCCAAAATAAAAGCTGACCGAAGCACAGACGTCATTCACCCGGGCAGCCGCGACCGAGCGCAGGGCGCTGGCGGTCTGAAGCGGTGAGAGGGTGTTGAACATGGTCTGTCTCCGATGAATGCACCGAGCTTACTAGAGGCCGGCAGGCAGATTCAATCAGAAAATGCTATCGATTGCCGATGGCGTTGTCTATCGCTTGAGTGCGTTGAAGGTTGTGACACACTTGAGGCCTGGGGCCAGCGGCAGAACACAGTGGCGGTCGTGGAGGCTTGATGGCATTGGAATTACGCCCGGCGACGCTCCGGGACCTCGACTTCGCTCGAAGGCTGACCTGCGACAATATGCTGCGCTACTACATCCAGCATCATCTGTTGTGGCTGGACGAAGGTTTCGATATCGGCTGGGCCGGGCGCGAGAACTGGTTGATCGTGAAGGGCGAGACCGTGCTCGGTTATGTCAGCCTGAGTCGGGACGCCAGGGACCTGTACATCCGCGAATTGCACATCCTGGAGGCGTTTCGAGGGCAGGGCGCCGGCGCCTGGGTGATCGATCGGGTGATGGCCATGGCGTGCCGGGAGCGACGCCAGGCGTTGCGTCTGACGGTTTTTCAAAACAATCCAGCACGGGCTTTATATGAGAGAAAGGGACTGGCAGTCGTTGGCACGGACGGGTGTTTCCTGAGAATGCAGCGCGAGATCGCTGGGGTGCAGGGCTAAGACACGTATACCGCAAGCCTTTCAAGAACTATTGATACTGTTTATATAGCGCGTGCCGCTAGGTCTGCCAGGCGCTTTTTGCTAAGGTGTCGAGCAACCCAATAAGACCATATCGCGAGGTGTCTGCTTGATTAGGGTGCTAGTAGTCGATGACCATGATCTCGTTCGTACAGGCATTACACGAATGCTGGCTGACATCGATGGCCTGCAAGTGGTCGGCCAGGCTGAATCAGGTGAAGAATCCCTGCTCAAGGCGCGTGAGTTGAAACCCGATGTGGTACTGATGGACGTCAAGATGCCGGGAATCGGCGGTCTTGAAGCCACGCGCAAATTATTGCGCAGTCATCCGGACATCAAGGTCGTCGCGGTCACCGTGTGCGAAGAAGACCCGTTTCCGACCCGGTTGCTGCAGGCCGGTGCCGCGGGTTACCTGACCAAGGGCGCCGGGTTGCCGGAAATGGTCCAGGCGATTCGCCTGGTGTTTGCCGGGCAACGCTACATCAGCCCGCAGATTGCCCAGCAACTGGCGATCAAGTCCTTCCAGCCGACCAACGATTCACCCTTCGATGCACTGTCGGAACGGGAAATCCAGATCGCGCTGATGATTGTCGGCTGTCAGAAAGTGCAGATCATCTCCGACAAGCTGTGCCTGTCGCCAAAAACCGTGAATACCTACCGTTACCGCATATTCGAAAAGCTTTCGATCAGCAGTGATGTCGAGTTGACGCTGTTGGCGGTTCGTCACGGCATGGTCGATGCCAGCCTCTGAACATGACTGAAGCCTTTGATCCAGGCGCCTTTCTGTCGACGGTCAGTGGGCGTCCCGGTGTGTATCGCATGTTCGACAGCGATGCGCGCCTGCTCTACGTCGGCAAGGCCAAGAACCTCAAGAGTCGTCTGTCGAGCTACTTTCGCAAGTCCGGGCTCGCCCCCAAGACCGCGGCCCTGGTGGCACGTATCGCCCAGGTCGAAACGACGATCACGGCCAATGAAACCGAAGCCCTGTTGCTTGAGCAGACGCTGATCAAGGAGTGGCGGCCGCCCTACAACATTCTGCTGCGCGACGACAAATCCTACCCCTACGTCTTTCTCTCGGACGGCGCATTCCCGCGCCTGAGCATCCATCGCGGGGCGAAAAAGGCCAAGGGTAAGTACTTCGGTCCTTATCCCAGCGCCGGGGCGATTCGCGAAAGCCTGAGCCTGCTGCAAAAAACCTTTTTCGTACGCCAGTGCGAAGACAGCTATTACAAGAACCGCACGCGGCCGTGCCTGCAATACCAGATCAAACGCTGCAAGGCACCTTGCGTCGGTCTGGTGGAGCCCGAAGTCTACGCCGAAGACGTACGGCACTCGGTGATGTTCCTCGAGGGGCGCAGCAATGCGTTGACGGACGAATTGTCTGTCGCCATGGAGGAGGCGGCGATCAACCTCGAATTCGAGCGTGCCGCCGAGTTGCGCGACCAGATCTCGTTGCTGCGCCGGGTCCAGGATCAGCAGAGCATGGAAGGCGGTACAGGCGATGTCGACGTGATCGCGGCGTTCGTCAATCCCGGCGGTGCCTGCGTGCACTTGATCAGCGTGCGCGGCGGGCGAGTGCTGGGGAGCAAGAACTTCTTCCCGCAGGTGGGTATTGAAGAAGACGTATCTGAAGTCATGGCGGCGTTTCTCGGTCAATACTACGTCAGCAGTCCCGAGCGCGACTTGCCGAGCGAGCTGATCGTCAATGTGGTTCACGAAGACTTTCCGACCCTGATCGCAGCCATCGACAAGCTGCGCGGTCGCGAACTGACCATCAGTCACAGGGTCCGTGGGACCCGGGCACGCTGGCAGCAACTGGCGGTCACCAATGCCGAGCAGGCCCTGGGCGCACGACTGGCCAACCGGCAACATGTTGCCGCACGTTTCGATGCCTTGGCCGAAGTGCTGAACCTGGACGAGCCACCGCAGCGTCTGGAGTGTTACGACATCAGCCACTCCAGCGGCGAAGCGACGGTGGCCTCCTGCGTGGTGTTCGGCCCGGAAGGCCCGATCAAGTCCGACTACCGACGCTACAACATCGAAGGCGTCACCCCGGGCGATGACTACGCTGCGATGCACCAGGCCCTGACCCGGCGCTTCAGCAAACTGAAGGACGGGGAGGGCAAGCTGCCGGACATTCTGTTGGTGGACGGCGGCAAGGGCCAGCTGTCGATGGCCCGGGACGTGCTCAATGAACTGGCGGTGCCCGACCTGATCCTGCTGGGCGTGGCCAAGGGCGCAACACGCAAGGCCGGCTTCGAAACTTTGTACCTGAATGATGCCGCCCACGAATTCACCTTGCGCGGCGATTCCCCCGCGCTGCATCTGATCCAGCAGATACGCGACGAAGCCCACCGTTTCGCGATTACCGGGCACCGCGCCCGTCGCGGCAAAACCCGCCGTACGTCTACACTTGAGGGCGTCGCGGGCGTCGGCCCGACACGTCGGCGCGATTTGTTGAAACATTTTGGTGGATTGCAGGAGCTGTCTCGTGCCAGCATCGAAGAGATCGCCAAAGCACCCGGGATCAGTAAAAAGCTCGCAGAGTTGATTTATGCAAATCTGCACAGCGAGTAGAATGCCACCTCACCTCGTAGCCAGTTGTGCCGATGAATATCCCTAATCTGATTACCGTTCTACGCGTCCTGCTCATTCCGATCTTTATTTTGCTGTTTTACCTGCCTTACCACTGGAGCTACCTGGCGTCCGCCTCGGTGTTCGCCTTTGCCGCCGCCACAGACTGGCTGGACGGGTACCTGGCCCGCCGTCTGGAGCAAAGCACGCCATTCGGGGCTTTCCTCGATCCGGTGGCCGACAAGCTGATGGTCGCCGTAGCGCTGGTGCTGCTGGTGCAGGAACACGGCAACCTGTGGCTCACGCTGCCGGCCGCCGTGATCATCGGTCGCGAGATCGTGGTCTCGGCGCTGCGCGAGTGGATGGCCGAACTCGGTGCCCGTGCCCACGTCGCAGTATCGAACCTGGGCAAATGGAAAACCGCTGCGCAGATGCTGGCGCTGGTGATCCTGCTGGCCAACCCGTCGGACTTCACGTTCTGGGTCCTGTTCGGTTACGCCTTGCTGCTGGTCTCCGCCGGCCTGACGTTGTGGTCGATGATCCAGTACTTGCGGGCTGCCTGGCCGCATCTGAAGACCGATGCAGAAAAGAAATAAAACTTTTTTGAATCAAAGGCTTGACGGCGCTTCTGAATTCTATAGAATGCGCCACACCAAGACGCGGGAATAGCTCAGTTGGTAGAGCACGACCTTGCCAAGGTCGGGGTCGCGAGTTCGAGTCTCGTTTCCCGCTCCAAATATAGCGCTGCAGAGTTCCACTGAATTCTGTAAGTGATTGAAATCAGGACCTTCGGGTCCTTTTTTCGTTCCGGTGGAAACCTCCAGGCGCGCCGGTCTTTGCCGAACTCTTCAGCAGAGAAGAGCTGGGCAAGAATAATTCCAATTACATCCCTCGCTCTTAACGTTCCATTGTCAGAGTCTGAGATTCCAACGGGCTCCTTGGTGGGCTTGTTCCCAAACCACCTCTATTTTCAAGGTTTGGTATTGGCCCCGGCCTTTTGACACACCCGCTTTGAGACATCCCCTGTGCGGGTCCTCAGAAGCGGGGTTGGCCGTTCAAGGCTTTTGAGTCGGATGACTACTCGCGCTTCACTACCAGGGTCAAAATGTCGTAACTGGCTACCAGTTCTCCCAACTGATTGGTCACTTCCACATCCCAGGCCACCACGCCTTGCGGAATGCCTTGCGGGCTCTTTTTGCCCTGGTCGATTTTGCGTTTGCAGGTCAGGCGCGCCTGGATGGTGTCGCCGATGCCCACCGGGGTGATGAAGCGCAAAGTATCCAGGCCATAGTTGGCCAGGACCGGGCCGCGCCGGGACACGAACAGGCCGGCCGCCGCCGACAGCACGAAGTAACCGTGGGCAATGCGTTTGCCGAATTGCGATTCTTTGGCGGCGATGTCGTCGAAGTGCATGTAGAAGTGATCGCCGGACAGGCAACCGAAGTTCACCAGATCGGCTTCGGTCACGGTGCGACGGTGAGTCAGCAGCGATTCGCCGATCTGCAGGTCCTGGAAGAACCGGCGGAACGGATGCACTTCGGTTTCGATGACCTTGGCGCCACGCACGTATTCGCCGGTGACCGCCGCCAACATAGTCGGCGAGCCTTGCACCGCCGCGCGTTGCAGGTAGTGTTTCACCGCGCGCAGACCACCGAGTTCTTCACCGCCGCCGGCACGACCCGGGCCGCCGTGTTTGAGTTGTGGCAGGGGTGAACCGTGACCGGTGGATTCGGCGGCGGATTCGCGGTCCAGCACCAGCAAACGGCCGTGCCAGGCCGCCGCTACCGGGATTGCCTTGGCGGCGATCTGCGGGTCTTTAGTGATCAAACTCGCCACCAGGCTGCCTTTGCCGCGAGCGGCCAGGGCCAGTGCTTCATCCAGATCGTCGTAGGCCATCAGGGTGCTGACCGGGCCAAACGCTTCGATATCGTGAGCGCCGCCCTCGGCGTGCGGGTCGCGCGACTGCAACAGCGTCGGTGCGAAGAACGCACCCTGACTGACATTTTCACCGCGTGGCTCGAAACCATCACGGGCACCGAACAACATATCGCTGCTCTGCAACAGGCTTTCCAGGCGCTCGGCGACGTCTTTTTGCTGATCGTGAGACGCCAGCGCACCCATGCGCACGCCTTCCACCGACGGGTCGCCGACCACGACTTTCGCCAGTCGATCGCGCAGGCGGTCGCGACCGCATCGATGTGTTTGGCCGGGACAATCGCTCGGCGGATGGCGGTGCATTTCTGCCCGGCCTTGGTGGTCATTTCCCGGGCGACTTCCTTGATGAACAGCTCGAATTCTTCGTCGTCCGGGGTCACGTCCGGGGCGAGGATCGCGCAGTTCAGCGAGTCGGCTTCGGCGTTGAACGGCACCGAGTTGCGGATCAGGTTCGGGTTGACCCGCAGCTTGGCGGCGGTATCGGCGGAACCGGTGAAAGTCACCACGTCCTGGCCTTGCAGACGATCCAGCAAATCACCGGTGCTGCCGATGATCAATTGCAGGCTGCCTGCCGGCAACAAACCGGATTCGTCCATCAGGCGCACCACGGCTTCGGTCAGGTAGCTGGTGGCGCTGGCCGGTTTGACGATGCACGGCATGCCGGCGAGAAAACTCGGGGCGAATTTTTCCAGCATGCCCCAGATCGGGAAGTTGAAGGCGTTGATGTGCACGGCCAGGCCGCCACGAGGCACCAGAATATGCGTGCCGGCGAAGGTGCCGAGTTTGCTCAGCGGCATCGCCGGGCCTTCGTGGACGATGTTGCCCGACGGCAGTTCCCGGGAACCGAGACTGGCGTAGGTGAACAGCGTGCTGTTGCCGCCCTCGATGTCGATCCAGCTGTCGGCGCGGGTGGCGCCGCTGTGGTGCGAGATCGCGTAGAGCTGTTCTTTGCGTTCGCTCAGGTACAAGGCCAGCGCCTTGAGACGCTGGGCCCGTTGCTGGAAGTCCAGCGCCATCAGCCCGCTGACGCCCTGGCGACGACCGTGCTCGATGGCTTCGGCGAAGTCCGGGCGCTCCTCGTGGGTGCGCGCAATTTCATGGCCATCGATGGCGCTGCACAGCACCTGGGCACCGTGTTGGCCGATCCAGCGACCGGCGATGAAACTTTGCAGGGTAGGGGCGTGAGACATCACGATTCCTCCAGGTTATGAAAGGTGTTGGCGCGGCCGTGACCGCGCCATTCAGGGATTACCAAAGTGCCAGGGTGTAACCGACAATCAGCCGGTTCTCGTCGAGGTCGGTGGTCAAGCCATTGCCGGAGCGGAAGGTCACGTTGCGCCAGCGCAGGCTGACGTCCTTGAACACGCCGCTCTGAATGACGTAACTGATGTCGGTGTCGCGCTCGCGCTCACGGCCGTTGTCGACACTGCCGGCCTTGACGTGGCGACCGTCGGTGTAGCGCGTCATGAACGTCAGGCCGGGGATGCCTTGCGCTGCGAAGTCATAGTCGTAACGCAGCTGCCAGGAGTCTTCGTCGGCGCGGGTGTAGGTGTTGTAGGTCACCAGGTTGACCACGTACGGATCGCCACCGTTGAGGAACGGGAAGGCGCTGTCGCCGGACAACTGCTGGTAGGTGGCACTGACCTTATGGGCACCGTGGGACACGGTGAACATGCTGTTGAAATTGCGGTTGTCGATACGCCCGGCGCGCTCGACGCCATCCCCTCGGCTATCGAAATAACGCACGTCGCTGCGCAGGTTGAAACCGTTGCCCAGCGGCTGGGTATGCACCAGCCCGACGAACTGCTGACGATAAATTTGATCAAGCTTGCCGTAGTAATAGCTCAGGTTCAGCTGCGGGCTGAAGGCGTAGCTGCCGCCGGCAAAGTCGAAGTGATCACTGCTGGCGGCGCCGTAACCGATGTCATCGTTGCTGGAAGAGTCCCGCAGGTTGGCCTTGGTCAGGCGCCCGGCATTGACCGTCAGGCCACTGATTTCCTGGCTGGTCAGCAAGCCGCCCTCAAAGGTCGAACCCAGCAGGCGGGTATCGTTGTAGGTCGCCACCGGCAGCAAGGGTTGCAGGGTGCCGAGTTTCAACACGCTCTTGGATACGCGCAGCTTGCCGGTCAGCCCCAGTTGGCTGAACTCGTCAGCCGGCTCATGGCTGTGCTGGCCATAGGGCAGCAGCCCGGTGCCACGGCGATCCTGGCTGGAGTCGAGTTTCAGCCCCAACTCCCCAAGCGCGTCGAGACCGAAGCCGAATGTGCCGTCGGTGAACCCGGACTCGACGCGCGCGGTGAAGCCCTGAGCCCATTCCTCGGCCTTGGATTGCGGCGCGTTGTCCTGACGGAAATCGCGATTGATGTAGTGGTTGCGCATTTCAATACGGGCCTTGCTGTCGTCGATGAAGTCGGCCATGGCGCAGGGTGCAACCATGGGCAGGCTCAATGCGGCGGCTAACGTAAACAGTGATTCGTAAGGTGCGGTACGAGCGGGCTTCATTGTTTTTATTCCCTTGCATCGGATCGGTCGTTGTTTAGTGCTTGCTGGCGCCGGAGGCACCGATGCCGGTCATCGAACGGATGAACTGCGCCAGATAACGGCCACGCTCAAGGGCTGCACGCGGGGACGTGTCGGTGACCGAAAAAAACCAGGCGCTGAAGAACGCCAGGCTCATGGAGAACAACGCCGGGTTGGAGTAGGGGAACAGCGCCTTGTCGTGATGCAGCACGTTGACCCACACCGCCGGGCTCAGCACCAGCAGGACAATCGCTGAGGTCAGCCCTGCCAGACTGCCGGTCACCGCACCGCGAGTGGTCAGGCCTTTCCAGTACATCGAGAGGAACAGCACCGGGAAATTCACCGAGGCGGCGATGGCCAGCACCAGGCCAGAGAGGAAGGCAATGTTCTGCGATTCAAATAACAGGCCGAGGATGATCGCCAGGACACCGATGCACAGCGTGGCGATCCGCGACACACGAATTTCCTGCTGTTCGCTGGCCTGGCCCTTGCGCATCACACAGGCATACAAATCGTGGGACACCGCCGAGGCGCCGGACAACGCCAACCCGGCAACCACCGCGAGAATGGTGGCGAAGGCGACCGCCGAGATGAATCCAAGGAACAGGTTGCCGCCCACGGCCTGGGCCAGGTGCACGGCGATCATGTTGCCGCCGCCGATGATCGCGCCGTTGGCATCGCGGAACGCCGGATCGGTGCCGACCATGACGATTGCGCCGAAGCCGACGATGATCAGCAGCAAGTAGAAGTAGCCGATAAAACCGGTGGCGTAAAACACGCTTTTACGCGCTTCCTTGGCATCGCTGACGGTGAAAAAACGCATCAGGATATGCGGCAGGCCAGCGGTGCCGAACATCATGCCCAGGCCCAGGGAGATTGCATCGATCGGGTTCGACAGCAAACCGCCAGGCGCCATGATCGCGTTGCCTTTGGCGTGCACGGCAGTGGCCCCGGCGAACATTGCTTCGGTGCTGAAACCGAAATGCTTGAGCACCATGAACGCCATGAACGTGGTGCCGAACAGCAGCATCACGGCCTTGATGATCTGCACCCAAGTGGTGGCGAGCATGCCGCCGAAGGTCACGTAGAACACCATCAGCACGCCGACCAGCATGACGGCGTAGAGGTAGTCGATACCGAACAACAACTCGATCAGTTTGCCGGCGCGACCATCTGCGCCACCAGGTACATCAGGGCCACGGTCAAGGTGCCGAAGGCTGAGGTCAGGCGCACCGGGGTTTGTTCCAGGCGATAGGAAACGACGTCGGCAAAGGTGTATTTGCCGAGGTTGCGCAGACGTTCGGCGATCAGGAACAGAATGATCGGCCAGCCCGCCAGTACGCCCAGCGCGTAGAGCAAGCCGTCATAGCCATTGAGGAACATCATCGCCGAGATGCCCAGGAAGGACGCCGCGGAAATCATGTCGCCGGCAATCGCCAGACCGTTCTGGAAACCGGTCATGCCACCGCCAGCGGTGTAGAAATCGCTGGCGGAACGGGTACGCAGCGCGGCCCAGCGCGTCACACCAAGGGTGAACAGCACGAACACCAGGAACATGCCGATCGCGTTCCAGTTCAGCGGGCGGGACGCGCCGTCGGCCGCTGCCGCAAAGTCAGCGACGAAGGCCAGAGGCAGCAGGAATAACCCCAGGAACCGGCTCATCGGGCGCACTCCTGTTTCAGCTTTTCGTTGAGCGGATCGATCACGTTGTTGGCGCGGTAGACGTAGAAGCCGGTCAGTGCGAACGCCAGTACCACGATCACCACACCCACCAACATACCTACAGTGGTCACCCCGCCACTGAGGGATTGGCCGAGGGTGGCGGGGGAGAACGCCACCAGCAAGACAAAGCCGAAATAGATCACCAGCATGATCAGCGACAGCGACCAATACAGGTTCTGTTTGCGGCGTACCAACTGGATGAAGTCAGGGTTCTGGCGGATGAGTTCTACGTCTTTGGGTGACATGGCGCGCTCTCTGTTGTTGTTTTTGTTGTGGGGTGAAGCGGGTGGGGCTGAAAATCAGAGCTGATCGAAATCCAGTACGACCTTGTCGCTGATCGGGAATGCCTGGCACGACAGCACATAGCCGGCAGCCACTTCGTAGTCTTCCAGCGCGTGGTTGCTGTCCATTTCCACTTCGCCTTCGATGACCTTGCATTTGCACGTCGAGCACACACCGGCCTTGCACGAGTAAGGCAGTTCGGCGCCTTGGGCGTTGCCGGCGTCAAGGATGCTTTGGCTATTGCGCGGCAGGTCGAACGCCAACGCGCGGCCGTCGCTGATGACGGTGATCTGGCTAACGGCGGCATCAACCTGCCGAGCCGCCTCGCGGGCCTCGCGTTTCTGCTGGCTGCCGACAGCGGCAAACAGTTCGAAATGGATGCGTTCGTGCGGCATGCCTTTGGCTTTCAGGCTGTCGCGCACGGTTTCGGTCATCTCCTGCGGGCCGCAGATGAACGCGGCATCGAGGGCTTTGACGTCGAGCCAGCGGGAGAACAGTTGCTCGCATTTCTCGGCGTTGATTCGACCGTTGTACAGGTCGACATCCTGCTGTTCGCGACTGAACACGAAGATCAGGTTCAAACGCTGCAGGTAGCGGTTTTTCAGGTCTTCGAGTTGTTCGCGAAACAACGCGCCGGAGCTGGAACGGTTGCCGTACAACAGCGTGACACGGCTGTGCGGCTCGGTTTGCAGGGTGGTCTTGATGATCGACAGGATCGGCGTGATACCGCTGCCCGCCGCGACCGCGAGGTAGTTGCCATGGCGGGTCGGGTCGAGTTCGACATGAAAGTGCCCGGCTGGCGGCATCACCTCCAGGCTGTGCCCGGCCTTCAACTGCTCATTGGCGAACGCCGAGAAACGTCCACCCGCCACGCGCTTGATGGCGACGCGCAGTTCACCGTCGTTGACCCCGGTGCAGATCGAGTAGGACCGGCGCACTTCTTCGCCGTCCATCTGTGTGCGCATCACCAGGTGTTGGCCCTGGGTGAAGTGAAAACTGTCTTGCAGGTGCTGCGGAATCTCGAAGGCGATGGACACCGCGTCACGGGTCTCGGTGCGCACGTCCTTGATGGTCAGGCTGTGAAATTTACTCATTATTGTTCTCCAGCTGGGACGGCCGATCGCCGCTCAGATGCATTTGAAATAGTCGAACGGTTCCCGGCAATCGACGCAGCGGTAGAGCGCCTTGCAGGCGGTTGAGCCGAACTCGCTGAGCACTTCGGTGTGCGCACTGCCGCATTGCGGGCAAACGATTACCGGGCTTTCGCCGAGCAGACTGCGCTTGCTGGTGCTTCCATCGGGCGGCGCAATGCCGTAGGCGCGAAGGCGTTCGCGACCGCTGTCGGTGATCCAGTCAGTGGTCCAGGCCGGGGTCAATTTGCGTTCCAGGTGTGGCGCCTTGAACCCGGCGAGCTCCAGCGCCTCGCGAATATCGCTTTCGATCACTTCGGTGGCGGGGCAACCGGAGTAGGTCGGCGTGACCACTACGTGCAGGTGCCCGGCCTGCCAGTCGAGATCGCGAACGATGCCCAGGTCGACGACGCTGACCACCGGCACTTCCGGGTCCATGACGTGCGCCAACGTCGCCCAGGCAGCGGCCAGGTCGGTTGGCTGAGCCAGCCGTGCGCCCTGGTCGCTGGCGATCAGTTCACCAGGTTGCATCGGGGTACGCTCGTGGCAGTGATTGCATCTCGGCCAGCAGAATGCCCAGGTGTTCGGTGTGCAAACCGCGGCGGGCATTCAGGTAGAAATAGCTCGGTGCGGCTGGCACGGGCAGGGTGGCGCTGGCGAAAATCTCGCTGACCCTGGCTTGCCAGGCCGCGGCGACTTGCGCAGCGTCCGGGGTGACGCCGGCATCGCACAGGCGTTGTTCGCTGTCGTCGGCACTGGTCAGCTCGACCGTGAAACGCCAAACCTCAGGGATGGCCGCGAGCATGCGCCGATGACTTTCCTCGGTGCCGTCACCCAGACGCTCAACCCATTCACCGGAACGGCGCAGGTGATAGGTGACTTCCTTCACGGCTTTGGCGGCAATGCCGGCGATGCGCTCATCGCTGGACTGGCTCAGGCCGCTGAGTACTTGCAGGTGCCAGGCGTCGTAGAGGAATTGCTTGAGGATGGTCACCGCGTAGTCGCCGTTGGGTTGTTCCACCAGCAGCAGGTTGCGATAGGCGCGCTCATCGCGACGGAACGCCAGGTGATCGGCGTCGCGACCGTCGTTGAGCAGTTCGGCGGCGTATTCCAGCCAGTTGCGTGCCTGGCCCACCAGGTCGAGGCCAACGTTCATCAGCGCCAGTTCTTCTTCCAGCGCCGGGGCCTTGCCGCACCATTGGCACAGGCGCTGGCCCTGGATCAGGGCGCTGTCGCCGAGGCGCAGCAGGTATTCGATCAGATCTGTGTTGTTGTTCATGGTCGACCTCACATGTGCCCGACTTCAGGTGGCAACTCGTAGAAGCTGGCGTGGCGATAAACCTTGTCGTCTGCCGGGTCGAACAGCGGGTCTTTTTCATCGGGCGACGACGCGGTGATCAACGCCGAGGGCACCACCCACAGGCTCACGCCTTCGCTGCGGCGGGTGTACAACTCGCGCGCGTTCTCGATGGCCATGGTGGTGTCGGCGGCATGCACGCTGCCGACATGCTTGTGGTTGAGGCCGTGCTTGCTGCGCACGAAGACTTCGAAAAGGGTCCATTCAGACATATCAGTGACTCCACATCAGGTGGCCGATCAGGCGGCGTTCTTGTTTTGTTGTTTGCGAGCGTGAGCGACTGCGGCTTCGCGGACCCAGGCACCGTCTTCAATGGCTTTGCGACGGGTTGCAACGCGTTCCTGGTTGCACGGGCCGTTACCCTTCAGCACTTCGTAGAATTCATTCCACTGGATTTCGCCGAAGTCGTAATGGCCGCGCTCTGCATTCCACTTCAAGTCCGGGTCGGGGCAGGTGCAGCCCAGCAGTTCCAACTGTGGGATGGTCTGGTCGATGAAGCGCTGGCGCAGTTCGTCGTTGCTCTGGCGTTTGATTTTCCAGGCCATGGACTGGGCGCTGTTTGGCGAGTGTTCGTCGCTCGGGCCGAACATCATCAGCGACGGCCACCACAGACGGTTGATCGCGTCCTGGACCATGTCTTTCTGCGCCTGGTTGCCGTGACGCATCATGGTCAGGAGGATTTCGTAGCCCTGGCGCTGGTGAAAGCTCTCTTCCTTGCAGATCCGCACCATGGCCCGGGAGTAGGGGCCATAAGAGGTGCGCTGCAGGACTACCTGATTGACGATCGCAGCGCCGTCCACCAACCAGCCCACGGCGCCCATGTCGGCCCAGTTCAACGTCGGGTAGTTGAAGATGCTCGAATACTTGGCTTTGCCGCTGTGCAGCTTGGCGATTTCTTCATCGCGGTCGGCGCCTAGGGTTTCCATGGCGCTGTAGAGGTACAAGCCGTGGCCGGCTTCGTCCTGAATCTTCGCCATCAGTTGCAGTTTGCGTTTGAGCGATGGCGCGCGGGTGACCCAGTTGCCTTCGGGCAGCATGCCGACGATTTCGGAGTGGGCGTGCTGGGAGATCTGCCGGATGAGGGTTTGGCGATAGGCATCGGGCATCCAGTTTTTGGCTTCGATCTTGATTTCTGAATCGATTTTTTCCTGGAAGGCGCGTTCCTGGTCAGACATCTCCGACAGGTCTTTTATGCGCTTGATGCCGGTTTCTACGAGCTGTGCGTACATGGGGGGCTCCCGCCGTGAATCTTCTTGATGGCATGGAGAACTTTATAAGCGATACATAAATTAATATCAAACACAAAATAACGTGTCGTATGTGTTTTTGTATCGCTTCGGGATGAGTGGTCGCTTTGGGAGAGGTTGTTATGTGTGTATATCCATTTTTTCGGTAACGGATATGTACAAAAAAAAACCCAAAAAAAAACCCCGCAAAAAGCGGGGCCGCAAAGGGTGCAGCAGTCATGCTTTCGGGCGTTTGTCCAACACGTGACAAGCCTTGCCCTCAGACCGCTTGATCGAATGCAGAGGCTGCAAAACGATCCGCGTACTGATCCCGATATACGTCTTGATATGCCGACTCAACTCGGCGGCGACAGCGCTCTGCTGATCTTCTCCCAGATGCTGATGCTCAGCCTTCAGCTCCACATGCACATCCACGCTGTCCAGGTTGCCATTGCGATACAGATGAATCTCATAACACTCCGAAAGCTGTTTGATTTTCAGCACCTGTTCCTCGATCTGCGTCGGAAACACGTTAACCCCGCGAATGATCAGCATGTCATCGCTGCGCCCAGTGATCTTGTCGATACGCCGCATCGGCCGCGCAGTGCCCGGCAACAGACGCGTCAGGTCGCGGGTGCGATATCGGATCATCGGCAACGCTTCTTTACTCAGCGACGTAAACACCAGTTCGCCCATCTGCCCGTCCGGCAGCACGTCACCCGTGACCGGATCAATGATTTCCGGGTAGAAGTGGTCTTCCCAGATCGTCGGCCCGTCCTTGGTTTCCGCGCATTCCATGGCGACGCCTGGCCCCATGATCTCCGAGAGGCCGTAGATGTCCAGGGCGGTAATGCCCAGGCGCGCTTCGATGGCGCTGCGCAGTTCGGCGGTCCAGGGTTCGGCGCCGAAGATGCCCAGGCGCAGGGCCAGTTTGTGCGGGTCGATGCCCTGACGCTCGATTTCATCGGCGATGTTAAGCATGTACGACGGGGTGACCATGATGATGTCTGGTTGGAAATCCTTGATCAGCTGCACCTGTTTCTCGGTCTGCCCGCCGGACATTGGAATCACCGTGCAACCCAGGCGCTCAGCACCGTAGTGGGCGCCGAGTCCGCCGGTGAACAGGCCGTAACCATAGGAAATATGCACTTTGTCGCCACGTCGGCCACCCGCCGCGCGGATCGAGCGGGCGACCACGTTGGCCCAGGTGTCGATGTCGTTCTGGGTGTAGCCGACGACAGTCGGTTTGCCGGTGGTGCCACTGGAAGCATGCAGGCGCACGACGTCATGCATCGGCACGGCGAACATGCCGTAGGGGTAGTTGTCGCGCAGGTCGGATTTGGTGGTGAAAGGAAACTTCGCCAAGTCTTCCAGCGACTTGATGTCATCAGGGTGCACGCCCAGCGCATCGAAGCGTTGACGGTACAGCGGCACGTTCTGGTACGCGTGTTTCAGGCTCCAGCGCAGCCGATCCAGCTGGTGCTGACGCAGTTCGTCGATGCTGGCGGTTTCAATCGGGTCCAGCACTGGATCAAGCACGGCGTTGGCAATTGGCATGTTCATAACTTCACTCGAATTATTTTTGTGTTTCAGCCCTTTCGCACAAGGGCTTAGAGTGCATGCCCCTAGGATACCTCTCGGCTCCTCGGGAATCGCGGTTCTTTAGTCGGACAGGCGCTCAATGATCAGCGCAATGCCTTGGCCAACGCCGATGCACATGGTGCACAAGGCGTAGCGACCCTGGCGCTCTTCCAATTCGTGCAAGGCGGTGGTCACCAGCCGCGCGCCGCTCATGCCCAGCGGATGACCGAGGGCAATCGCGCCGCCGTTCGGGTTTACGCGTGCATCGGTGTCGCTCAGGCCGAGTTCGCGCAGCACCGCCAGACCTTGTGCGGCAAAGGCTTCGTTGAGTTCGATCACGTCATGTCGGCGAGGCTCAGGTTGGCCAGTTCCAGTACCTTGCGCGTTGCCGGCACCGGGCCGATGCCCATGATGCGGGGTTCGACGCCGGCGGTGGCCATGGCGACGACCCGGCCGCGAGCCTTCAGGCCGTGGCGTTTAGCGACTTCCGGGCTGGCCAGCAACAGTGCGCAAGCCCCATCGTTGACCCCGGACGCGTTGCCGGCGGTGATGCTGCCGCCTTCGCGAAACGGCGTGCCAAGCTTCTGTAATTGCTCAAGCGTGGTATCGCCGCGCGGGTGTTCGTCGTGCTCGACTACTTTGGCCGGGCCTTTGCGCTGGGGGATTTCTACCGCGACGATTTCTTTGGCGAAGCGGCCGCTGGCCTGGGCTGCGCGGCGGCGCTGCTGGCTGCCGCAGGGCAAAGGCGTCCTGGTCGGAGCGAGAAATGTTGAACTGCTCGGCGACGTTCTCGGCGGTCTCCGGCATGGAG
Organism: Pseudomonas sp. VI4.1; assembly: GCF_002029345.1. Taxonomy (NCBI): domain Bacteria; kingdom Pseudomonadati; phylum Pseudomonadota; class Gammaproteobacteria; order Pseudomonadales; family Pseudomonadaceae; genus Pseudomonas; species Pseudomonas sp. VI4.1. Next base: position 7,222 of record NZ_MULM01000171.1, on the reverse strand, counting down.
TCGATGCCATAGGTTTTTTTCATCAGCGGATTGACGAAGCGCCAGCCGATGGTGGTGTCGTAGATCTGAGCGTCGCGGGAAAACGCCTGTTCGGCCTTGGGCATCACCAGCGGTGCACGGGACATCGATTCCACGCCGCCGACCAGCATCAGCCCGGCCTCGCCGCAGCGAATTGCCCGGGCGGCGGTGCCGATGGCATCCAGCCCGGAACCGCACAAACGGTTGAGGGTGGTGCCCGGCACGCTGACCGGCAACCCGGCCAGCAGCGCCGACATGCGCGCGACGTTGCGATTGTCTTCGCCGGCCTGGTTGGCACAGCCGTAGATCACATCGTCACGGCATTCCAGTCGACCTGCGGGTGACGGCGCAGCAGTTCGCGCAGCGGCACCGCGCCGAGGTCGTCGGCGCGCACGCTGCTCAAGGCTCCGGCGTAGCGGCCGATCGGGGTCCGCACCGCATCGATGATCAAGGCGTCATTCATTCGGGTTCTCCTGCGTCAGCACAGTGCCGCGCACTTTGTAGGATTTGCCATGGAACAGGGCGATCAGTTGGCCCTGTTGGTTTTCAATGCGTACGTCGTAGTTACCGGTGCGACCGGAACGGCTTTGCTCGGTGCAATCGGCCGTCAAGGTGTCGCCCAGGCGTGCCGGGGCGATGTAGTCGATGCTGCAACCGATGGCTACCGTGGCCTCGTTGTAGCTGTTGCAGGCAAAGGCAAACGCCGAGTCGGCCAGTGCAAACAGGTAGCCGCCATGGCAGGTGCCGTGGCCCTGAATCATCTCGGCGCGCACGTTCATCCCAACGCGAGCACAACCGGGCGCTGCTGAGAGCAGGCGCATGCCCATGGCCTGGCTGGCGGCGTCGCGCTTGAACATCGCTTGCGCGCAGTTGCTGGCCAGATTCATTGCTTCATGGTTTGTCATGGAATGTCCTTCCTTCAGCGACCCGACGGCGCAACAGCAGCGACGGCCGATAACGTTCTTCGCCGTAACTGGCTTGCAGGTGTTCCAGCACGGTGAGGATCTGCGAAAGCCCGATGGCATCGGCCCAGGCCAGCGGGCCTTGGGGGTAATTGACCCCGGCGCGCATCGCCAGATCGATGTCGATGGCCGAGGCAACGCCTTGCAGCAGGGCATCGGCGGCTTCGTTGGCGAGCATGGCGACGGTGCGCAACACGGCGAGGGCCGGGCTGTCGCTGAGCAGGCTGATTTTGAGGCCGGCCCGTTGCAGCAACGCGACACCTTGTTCGAGAGCGGATGGATCGATGCCTGCCGAACAGCTGATAGCGATTCGGGTGGCTTTGCCGTAGTCGAACGCCAGATCCAGCAGGATCAGATTGCGCAGGCCGTCATCATTGGCCCGTTGACTGGCCATGCGCCCGTCGCTCAACGCCAGCAACGCGTCGCCGACCCGCAGCAAACCTCGGCCGTCGCGCGCAATGACCTCGACGCCGTGTTCGCGCAAGCGTGGGATAAGCCCCTGAGCAATACCAAGATCGCCTTCCACGACGCAGGTTTCAACGGTTCGTTCGCTGCTGATCGAGGCGGGCTGCGCACGCTCGATCCCGTCAGCATAGCGATAGAAGCCCTGACCGCTTTTGCGCCCCAGCCGCCCGGCGTCGACCAGTTCTTTCTGGATCAACGACGGCAGGAATCGCGTGTCGCCGTAATAGGCGTCGAATACCGAGCAGGTCACGGCATAGTTGACGTCATGGCCGATCAGATCTGTCAGCTCGAAAGCGCCCATGGCAAAACCACCGGCATCGCGCATCAGCGCATCGAGGGTCGGGCAATCGGCGGCGCCTTCCTGGAGCAAACGCAAGCTCTCGGCATAGAACGGCCGGGCCACGCGGTTGACGATGAAACCCGGCGTGGAGCGGGTGTGCACCGGTTTTTTGCCCCAGGCTTTGGCGGTGTCATACAGGCACTCGGCCAGCGCTGGATCGCTGGCCAGGCCTGAGACGATTTCCACCAGCGCCATGACCGGCGCCGGGTTGAAGAAGTGCAGGCCAAGCAGACGTTGCGGGTGATGCAATTGCGCAGCGATGCCTGGTGATCGACAGCGACGAGGTATTGCTGGCGAGAATGCAGTGCTCGCCGCAGATGCTTTCCAACTGGCGGAACAGGGCGCGTTTGACCTCAAGGTTTTCGACGATCGCTTCGATGATCAGCTCGCAATCGGCCAGCGCTTCGATGGCTTCCACAGCCTGAAGACGGGCGATGGTTGCAGTGCGTGCTTCGGCCGAGAGCTTGCCGTTTTCGACGCGTTTGCCCAGTTGTCGGTCAATGCCATCGATCGCCTGCTCAGCAGCGCCGGGACGATTGTCGTGCAGCAGCACGGGATGGCCGGCTTGTGCGGCGACCTGCGCAATGCCGGCGCCCATGGCACCGGCGCCAATCACCGCGATGCGCGCGTTAGTGTTCAGTGCAGTCATGACTCAGCGCCCCTTGAAGCTTGGGCTGCGTTTTTCCATGAAGGCGCTGACGCCTTCACGGTAATCCTCGCTGCGCCCGGCCAGACGCTGCAGGTCTTTTTCCAGCTCCAGCTGTTCGTCAAATGTATTACTCAGGCTGGCGTTCAGGCTGCGCTTGATCAGTGCCAGTCCGTGAGTCGGTTGCGTGGCCAAATGACGAGCCAGCGTCAGGGCTTCATTGCGCAATTCCGCGTCATCCACGCAGCGGTAGATCAGTCCCCATTGCTCGGCCTGCTCGGCACTCAAGCGATTACCCAGCAAGGCCAGGGCCTTGGCGCGGGCCATGCCGACCAGGCGCGGCAAGGTCCAGGTGCCACCGGAATCAGGGATCAGGCCGATCTTGCAGAAGGCTTGAATAAAACTCGCCGAGCGCGCCGCCAGCACCAGGTCGCAGGCCAGCGGAATGTTGGCCCCGGCCCCGGCTGCCACGCCATTGACCGCGCAGATCACCGGCATCGGCAGGTCGCGTAATTGGCGGATCAGCGGGTTGTAGAACTTCTCGATGAAGTCGCCCAGATCCGGCACGGCACTGCCCGGCGCGACATTGCGGTCGCTGAGGTCTTGCCCGGCGCAGAAACCGCGACCTTCACCGGTCAGCAGCAAGACGCGCACGTCGGGATTCTGGCGGACCTGTTTCAGCGCTTCCTTCACTTCGCCATGCATCTGCGGGTTGAAGCTGTTGAGTTGGTCCGGGCGATTGAGGCTGAGCAGGGCGACGCCGGCCTCGATGGAAAACAGGATGTGTTCGAAGTTCATGGTCATGGCGCTCTCTGAGAGGTCGTTCGCTTCTTTTTTATTGGGGTTGACCGGGTTATTGCCCGGTGAAAGCCGGCGTGCGCTTTTCCTGAAAGGCCTGGATGCCTTCATCACGATCGCGGGTGCCGGCCAGCACGGTAAAGGCATGGCGTTCGAAGCGCAGGCCGCTGGCCAGGTCGGTGTCCATCGCCTTGAGCAGCGCTTCTTGGCCAGACGCACGGCCAGCGGTGCTTTGCCGGCAATGCTGCGGGCGATTTGCAGGGCGCGTTCGACGGTGAATTCCGGTTGAGTCACTTCACTGACCAGGCCGGCACGTTGGGCCTGGCGGGCGTCGATCGCCTCGCCGGTCAGGACCATCTGCATGGCCATGGATTTACCGACGGCGCGCAGCAGGCGTTGGGTGCCACCGGCGCCGGGCATGATCCCGAGATTGATTTCCGGCTGACCGAAGCGCGCATCTTCACCAGCAATGATGATGTCGGCGTGCATCGCCAGTTCGCAGCCACCGCCCAAGGCGAAGCCATTGACGGCGGCGATCAGCGGTTTGTTGAAACGGGTGATGGTCTGCCACGACGCCTGGCGTGGGTCGTCGAGGATGCCGACCAGATCGCGTTCGGCCATTTCCTTGATGTCGGCGCCGGCCGCGAAGGCTTTTCGGCTGCCGGTCAGGACTACGGCGCGGGTGTCGGGATCGGCCTGCGCAGCGTTGAGTTCGTCCGCCAGTTCACCGAGCAATTCGGTGGTCAGGGCGTTCAGCGCTTGTGGGCGCTGCAGGGTAATCAGGCGGACGCCGGGCTCGATGAACTCGACAGCAAGGGTTAGAGGCATGGCGGATGCCCTCACGGTGCGCGCTCGGCTGTAATGCCGGCTCATTATTGGATCGGCTCGGTAGGCCGGTTTTGCCTGAGTATACCTACAACGTGATACGCAAATACAACTATAAAAAGGAAATAATGTGTCTTATTGATGAGTGGGTGGTGTTTGGATGATGGCTTTTTGAGGAGGCTTTACAGCGAGTTATTGCTGGTTTTATTAGCTCAGATGGCTGCGCTAGACGCATTGCCTGGCCTTTATCAAAGGCCGTGATTAAGTGATACGGATTTTTGTCTTTGTGCTGGTAAAATCGATGTGATACAAAATGACCCCATATCGGCATCGCTTTGCAAATACACCCGGCATTGCACTTAAAGGAACGTCCCATGACTTGCTACAGCCTCGATGGCTTGACCCCGGTGGTTGACCCCACTGCTTACGTTCATCCGTCGGCCGTCCTGATCGGTGACGTGATTGTCGGCCCCCATTGCTATGTCGGGCCGCTGGCCAGTCTGCGCGGGGACTTTGGCCGGATCGTGCTGGAGGAGGGCGCCAATCTGCAGGACACCTGCGTGATGCACGGCTTTCCGGACAGCGACACGGTGGTGGAGCGCAACGGCCATATTGGTCACGGCGCGGTGTTGCACGGCTGCCGGATCGGTGCCGATGCACTGGTGGGCATGAATGCGGTGGTGATGGACAACGCGCGGATTGGCCCTCGCTCATTCGTCTCGGCGGCAGCCTTCGTCAAAGCCGGATTCGCATGCCCGGAGCAGTCACTGGTGATGGGCGCACCGGCCAGCGTCAAGCGCAGCCTCAGCGATGAGGAAGTGTCATGGAAGCAGGCGGGTACTCGCGAATATCAGCAACTCGCCAAGCGTTGCCTTGAGCAGATGCAGGTCTGCGAGCCGCTGACCGAACCGGAACCCGATCGCCCACGCATCAGCGACAGCGGTTTGCGGCCCAAGGGTTGAACAGTTTTCCTGTGGGAGCGGCTTGCCCGCGATAGCGTCCTGTCAGTCGATATAAGCGATATTTGACACACCGCAATCGCGGGCAAGCCCGCTCCCACAGGGATTTAGGTATATTCCTTCCTTTTTTCCAGCTCGGTACGCCCATGTCGTCCCTGACACCGTTGAACCATCTGATTACCCGCTTCCAGGAGCAGACGCCGATTCGCGCCAGCTCCTTGATCATCACGTTGTACGGCGATGCCATCGAACCCCACGGCGGAACGGTCTGGCTAGGCAGCCTGATTCAATTGCTCGAGCCCATCGGCATCAACGAGCGGCTGATTCGCACCTCGATCTTCCGTCTGACCAAGGAAGGCTGGCTGACTGCCGAGAAAGTCGGGCGCCGCAGTTACTACAGCCTGACCGGCACCGGTCGCCGGCGTTTCGACAAGGCTTTCAAGCGGGTCTACAGCTCCACAGTGCCGGCGTGGGATGGCTCCTGGTGCCTGGTGATGCTGACGCAACTGACTCAGGACAAGCGCAAACAAGTGCGAGAAGAACTCGAGTGGCAAGGTTTTGGTGCGATCTCACCGGCCGTGCTGGCCTGTCCGCGCAGCGACCGTGCCGACCTCAACGCCACCTTGCTCGACCTCGGCGCCCAGGAAGAGACCATCGTCTTCGAAACCACCGCGCAGGACGTGCTGGCCTCCAAGGCCCTGCGTTTGCAGGTGCGCGAGAGCTGGAACATCGAAGAGCTGGCGACCCATTACAGCGAGTTCATCCAGCTGTTCCGACCGCTCTGGCAAGCGCTTCGCGAGCAAGAGAACCTCGAACCCTCCGACTGCTTCCTGGCACGGGTTCTGCTTATTCACGAGTACCGCAAATTGCTGTTGCGCGACCCGCAATTGCCGGATGAGTTGTTGCCCGGTGATTGGGAAGGTCGGGCCGCCCGCCAGTTGTGCCGCAACATTTACCGGTTGATCTACGCCAAAGCCGAAGAATGGTTGAACAGTGCGCTGGAAACCGCCGATGGCCCGTTGCCGGACGTGGGTGAAAGTTTCTATCGGCGGTTTGGCGGGCTCAAGTAGCCCGTTAACGTTCAGGGAGAATGACTGTTCAGGAGAACCTGTGGATTGGCGTAGACAATAAAAATAAGCCTGCGTGAGGCCCGACATGATTTCTTCAATTGCACAGCGCCGTGATGGCTTTGATCAGTGGATTCATCAGATCAACCAGATCTGTGGCGCCTTTAATGCGCAACCGCTTGGCGCTGAGTTTGCCGGCGATATCCGGGAACACCAGGACGGCGCGCTGAAACTCAGTTTTGTTGATGCCTGTCAGGCTCGACTGTTCCGCACGCCACTGGAAGTCGCTGCCGGCGAGGGCGGGAAATACTTTGCGGTGTTCCAGCTCGACGGTACGGCCGGCATGGCCCAGGGTGACAACAAGGTTTTACTCTCGGCCGGTGACATCACGCTGATCGACGCTTCGCGCCCCAGCGACTTCACCTACAGTGAAAACTCCCGGCAATTGTCGCTGATTCTGCCGTCGCAACTGGTCGAGCAAACCCTGCGCTTCAATCAGGTCAAGTGCGGTCACCGGATTGTCGGGACGTCCCCGATTGCGATGCTGTCTCACCGCTTGATCCTGGATGCCACGTCCCAGACAAACCTCAGCCGGCAAGAAAGCGAAGCGACCCTGGAGGCCATTGTCAGCCTGCTGCGCCCGGCGATCAGTCATATCGAAGACGGTGATGTGCGAGAACGTATCTTCCGCAAGACCTTGGGCTTTATTGATGCGCATATCCGCTCGGAAGACCTCTGCCCGGAATGGCTGGCACGGGAAGTCGGCATGTCGACTCGTGGGTTGTATCGGATGTTCGCCAAGAAGGGATTGGTGGTCGCGCGCTACATCAAGAATCGCCGACTGGATTTGTGCGCTGAATCCCTGCGCCAGTCGGGCATGGAGCAGAAGCTGTCGGTGCTGGGTTACTCGTGGGGCTTTTCCGATTCGAGCTACTTCTCCACGGCATTCAAATCCCGCTTCGGTATTTCACCAGGTGAGTACCGCAAGCAACACGCTTAACCTTGTGGGAGATTCTATGTTGCAGGGGAACCCTGCAACCTTAAATTCGGCTGGTATTCGCTTTGGTTTTTCATGAGTGCGAATGCCACCCGGCACAGCTTGCGGGCGAGGATGACCAGGGCTTGGGTTTTTGCCAAGCCTC